>CADCOP010000177.1 GCA_902803065.1 uncultured Lachnospiraceae bacterium
ACAAATGATAAAGGTATCGTTGACCTGAAACATGACATTATCCGTGAAGTCTCCTCTCTTGCATGGGATGATGCGCTGACTGCCGAAAACCTGGAAAAGGTCGTTTATGAAGTAAGCCCGGGCCCCAAGCCCCAGTACCGCTGCTGTGTATATAAAGAGCGTGAGATCGTTCGCGGAAGGATCCGTCTTGCCATGGGGCAGAGTCCCGATCCGCTGAAACCGTCCAAAAATGTCGTTGCTGTCATCCCTGCCGCGTGTGATGACTGTCCGATCCATGAATATACCGTGACCGACGGCTGCCGCTTCTGTCTGGGAAAAGCCTGCCTGAACGCATGCCGATTCGACGCCATTCATCCGGGCGATAATAAGATGCACATTGATCCTGACAAATGCAAATCCTGCGGCATGTGCGCAAAGTCCTGCCCCTTCGGCGCCATCGTGCACCTGGAGCGCCCCTGCAAGAAAGCCTGCCCCGTCGGAGCCATCTCCTATGACGAGTATGGTTTCTGCGTCATTGATGAAAACAAGTGCATCCACTGCGGCCATTGCATTCACAATTGTCCTTTCGGAGCGATCAACTCCAAGAGTTACACTGTGGAGATCATCAAGGAGATCCGGTCCGGCAAACGGGTCATTGCCATGTGCGCTCCCGCCACGGAAGGCCAGTTCGGCAAAGATGTATCCATGGGCGCGATCCGCGCTGCCCTGAAGAAGGTCGGTTTTGCCGATATGGTGGAGGTTGGCCTTGGCGGTGATATGACGGCT
This sequence comes from uncultured Lachnospiraceae bacterium, assembly GCA_902803065.1. Classification (GTDB taxonomy): domain Bacteria; phylum Bacillota; class Clostridia; order Lachnospirales; family Lachnospiraceae; genus Merdiplasma. The sequence goes on from CADCOP010000177.1 coordinate 766, forward strand.
GCTTATGAAGCAAAGGAGTGGATCGAGGCCAAAAAAGAAGGCCGCAAGATGACCACATCCTGCTGCCCTGCTTTTATATCAATGCTGCGGCATGAATTCCCCAAGCAGTATGAGGAAAACATGTCCTCTACCGTATCTCCCATGGTCGCTGTATCCCGGTATTTAAAATCGATGGATCCCGAGTGCGTAACCGTATTTATAGGCCCGTGCATTGCCAAAAAAGGAGAGACTCTGAATGAATTCATTGCCGACCGTCCGGACTACGCCATGACCTACGGCGAGATGGTGGCTCTGCTCGATTCCCGCGGTGTGAAGGTGGAGCCGGCCCCGGGAGAATACCAGGAAGCATCCCTGTTCGGCAAACAGTTCGCAGGCAGCGGCGGCGTAGCCAAAGCAGTGCTTGAAGTCATGGAGGAAATGGGCGAAGACACATCGGATATCACTCTTCTGCCCTGTGCCGGCGGAGATGAATGCAAAAAGGCTCTGATGATGCTCAAATCCGGCAGACTGAAGGAAGACTTTATAGAAGGAATGATGTGCCCCGGCGGCTGTGTGGGCGGTCCTTCCAAACATCAGGCCGAGGGCCTGGTCCTGCGTGCCCGGACAGAACTGTTCTCGAAAGCAGACAAGCGGAAAATCCTCGAGAATCTGAAAAACTATCCCATGGATCAGTTCTCAATGTACAGGGACGGACACATGGAGCAGGAAGATGGAAAATGAAAAAACATGATCCAAGTAAGTAATGATCAGAGCAGATAATATCAGGAACGGATATAAATTTCAGATGGGACGGACTGTATGCGTCCTGTTCATAACATGGAAATCCGTTAAAAGCGGCGGGGAACATCCCCGCCGCTTTCATGTCTGCACAATTTTTCACTTTAATTTGTCTTTACTGATCACTCAGCAGCCGTGGCTGCCATGCCTGCGATATAACCTGCATGCGCGTCCAGACTGAGGGCTTCGCGTCCCGGATAGTAGTCGCCGAAATAGTCGCCCGAGCTGATCAGACCAGCCGCGTAAAGACCTGGAATAGCATTTCCGTCGGCATCGATGACTTCGAAGCTGTCACTGGTAAGAATACCGCCATAATTTCCGCGGGTCATGTCATACTCTTTAACCGCGTAATAGGTTCCGTCATCGATGGCGCTGAGATAATCAGCAGCCTTTCCGAAATCGGTATCCTCACCGGCTTCACAGAGCTCGTTATAATGCGCGATCGTCTCACTGAGCGCCGCGGCATCCACACCCATCTGTCCGGCCAGATCCTCAATAGAATCGGCTTTATACGCAACGATATACGGATTTCCGTTTTCTGTTTTTTCAAGATATGTATCAAGGTTAAGGAAACGATCCGCGATCTCCTGGTCCATGATGGCCCATGCGTAATCCAGATCATCTTCATGAATGAAGAATACCTGCTGATCATGAGGACCTGCAGCTTCACTTACCTTGCGAAGACCATCGCGGTCAACCAGAACGATCGAGAACGGGAACTGGTTGTTGGGCTGTCCGACTACAGGCATATCATACGGATCCGCATTGAAGTTTCCGCTCAGGGATTCCTGATATGCATGGAGCACAGCTCCCGCATCCAGCGCCATCGTCAGGCCATCGCCTGTATTTCCGACTGCTGTTGCTGTGTACTCGCCTACAGTTTCCGGAGCTATATCAGCATTCAGGTCATTATTCCTCGCGTAATCACCCGTAGCAAGAATAATGGATTTTGCGGTAAATGTCTTTACGCCCTTTTTGCTGTCGGCAATAACGCCGGTCACACGGCCGTCTTCTTCCTGAACAAGCTGCGTCGCGCGGGTATTCATATAGATATCAACGCCGTCTTCCAGCAGTTTGCTTTCCAGGCTGCTGATCAGAGATTCGCAGCCCTTGTTCTTTACCGGAGCGTCCGCCATCTCAATCACTGCGCAGTTCTCGAGGGATTTCTCGGAAGGCGTCGGGCAGAAGGTAAATGTCTCCTCATCATAGGTAAACTCAGCTCCGAGTCCCTCATAAAGGGCAATGACTTCCGGGCTGACGTCAAGAAGACTTGTTACCTTATCCATATTTACCTGATTGACTTCCTGAATCTTATTTCTCTTATTCCAGTTTTCAGCTACATCCTTTTTCAGTTCCTCCGTGGAAGCGGCCAGGAAATTACCGGAACTGAAAACAGAAGTACCGCCAACAATACCAAGCTTTTCAAGCAGGGCAACCTTGGCTCCGTTCTGTTCTGCTGTCAGAGCGGCTGTCAGGCCGGTAAGGCCGGCGCCCACTACAACAACATCGTATTCCAGTGTTTCATCGACGGCTTCTACCGCGATCTCACGGCTCTTCCATTCATTCGCGTCACCGCCTGCTTCCGTGATCGCATTTGCGATCGCCGCCTTCATGGCCGCGCTCGAGATCGTAGCGCCTGCCACACTGTCTACAGCCAGAGACTGATTTGCCACCACTTCTTCAGCGATAATGCCGATGGCCTTAGCTCCGACGCCTGCTGTTTCATTATCTTCAAGAATGCTGATATCAGTAATCGCACCATCCTCAATCGAGACTTCAATAGAAATCTCGCCTTCTATGCCTGTGGCACTTGCCTGATACTTGCCGTCCGACAGTTCATCCGCAAAAGCAAACGCGCAGAAAGCGGCAGAAAACAGTAAGGTAAATGAGATACAGAAAATTGCAGTCTTTAGTGATTTCATTCTTACACCTCCTGTAATGCTGAAAAAAAGTCCCGGTGAATATTGGGGTCAACTGTATCTTTGCGAATATGTTACCAGCTACATTTTACATTATATTTTATTTTATATGCATGTACAATTCTATTTTTGCAAAAAGCAAAAATTTGAATGGTGTCCTCCGGGAACGATGTTCCGGATCCTCGCCCTGAAAATGATTGGATAGGAGAGATTTTACCCTCCCCTTCCACACCAGCGTACGTACCGTTCGGTATACGGCGGTTCAATAGTTTACACGAACTTTCAGATACTTGACAATCTTGTGTAAAATAACATGAGGTGAGTTACAGGGACGTTGTTTCTGACTCATTCACATACTGCCAGAATAAATGGTTCTGAATAATCAAAACTTCCGATTGCGAATGAGGTTACATTCCGCCAAAGGCTGATGGCCGGATCGGGAGCTTTTCCCATGATATGCTCCAGCCTTCTTTCCTTTGTCAGAACATATACCAGATAATTGAACCAGCTCTCCAGGACCTTTTCTCCTCTGTACCTGGGGACAAAAGCGCCGTCAAAAATCATCTCATCCAGGAAAGGATCCACGATCGTTCCATCTTTTTTCGCGACCAGTATCCTTTCGCACTCGCTCCCGGTGCTGCATACATCAACCGCATCGTTCTGTGCCCGCAGTTTCTCACGGACATCGCCTTTTGGACCTCTGATGCAATTATAACCGGTACATAAAATACTTCCCCCGTCCGTGATGCCAAACACAGAACACTGCGAGCCGGTCACCAGGCGCGTCACGCGGCTCCAGTTTCTGACGTCATGATAGCTTTCAACGGCTGAGCCGTTGCGGGAGCACATGAATGAAACTATCCCATCGGAGTACAGGGCAAACAGCGCATCCGAAGCCGCAAGCTGAATCCTGCGGGATCTGTAATTTCGCATGCCGTGTATGCCTGGGATACTTGCGGGAATATCCCAGCCTGAACCGTATATCTTCTCTCCAACTGACCATGCAATATCTCCGGTCAGCTTGCTGACTGCAGCCACGGGCAGATCATCCCGCCCGGATCCTGTATGAAGGACCTTATCCTGGCATCGGGCAGCCAATGTCCTTCTCCGGAAAAGCGGTATCGGATCCCCCCCGCTGTTCATTTCTTCCGGGAGGTGCTTTATGTAAATACTACCGTCCCTCGCAACCCCGGCAATGGTGTTTCTTCCGGCATGAATCTCCAGGAAATCCACATTTTCCCAGTTATTCATAAAACAGGCAATGTTCTCGGAATAAAACAGTTTTCCCATATATTACCTCCCATGAGTCACACGCTTACCGTTTGTTCGACCGGATCCAGATCTTCTGCTCCTCTGCCGCCCTGATCAGCTGGTCCCGGAAATCGGGGTGAGCGATTGAGATCAGCATCTCGGCCCTTTCCCAGGTCGTGCGTCCTACCAGGTTTACAACGCCATACTCTGTGACCACAAAGTAGGCCTGGCTTCTCGGATCCGTAATGATGTCTCCTTCGAAATGGGGCAAAATGCGGGATTTCCTCTCGCCGTCCTTGTCTATAAAGGAGGATGTCAGGCAGATAAACGATTTTCCTCCCCGGGAGATGGCCGCTCCGGTCAGGAAATCCAGCTGTCCTCCGGTTCCGCTGATGTGCCGCAGTCCCACGCTCTCCGCGCAGATCTGCCCGTACAGATCGACGGCGATACAGTTATTGATGGAGATCATATTGTCGATCTGTCCTATGATATTCGGGTCGTTGACGTATGAGAGCGGCGCTGCCATAATCCCCGGGTTATTGTCTACCCAGTCATACAGTTCCTTCGAGCCGAATACCATCCCGGTCACACCTTTGTTTTTGTGGAGTTTTTTCCTTCGGTTCGTCAGCTTTCCCGCCCTGTAAAGCGTGTAGTAGGCGTCGCCGCAGAGCTCAGTGTGCATGCCAAGGTCCTGCAGGTCTGTCTCCGCCAGCCTTGCTCCGATGACGTTCGGCATATTTCCGATGCCAAGCTGGAGGGTAGCGCCGGACGGAATATAGGGAAGCAGGAGATCTGCGATCTTCTCATCCTCCTCGGACGGTTTCCCGGCGGGAAGCTGATACAGCGGCCCATGCGGCACTTCCACCACATAGTCCACTTCGGAGATGTGGATGATCTCCTCAAATCCGCCCAGGATGCGGGGCAGATGCTCATTTACTTCAAGAATAACGATATCTGCCTTGTCAAGGATGCCCTTTGCCACGCCCGTGGCGCAGGATAAGTTAAAATACCCGTGCCGGTCCATGGGCGTGACGCTCATCATGGCGACATTCACTGTCAGAAAATGCTTATAATACTCGACGACCTGCCGGAACAGCATGGGGATGAAATTGCACAGCCCCCGGTCGTGAAGGCTTCTTTCATAGGCCGAAAAATGCCAGCTGTTATAGATGAAATGCTCTCTGGACGGGTCGCATTCCGCGATCTGTACAGGTCCGAACGCCAGATTCCCTCTGACCTTGACATTATGCAGCTCATCCCTTCTCCTCGCCAGCGCCTCGTCAAGCGCGACCGGGAAACCGAGATTCGTTGAATAATCCACCCAGTCTCCGTCCTTTACGACCCTGACCGCTTCATCCGGTGTCCGCAGTTTCTCCTGATATTCTTTGTAGAAATCCATCCCTCACACTCCCGGCTGCCGGTCAGCCTTCTTCTCTGACTCCTGTCTCACTCTGTTTTACCGGTACGAATTTAGCCCTGTTCATCAGCGGATGCGAAAGCCGGATGGCTCCGGGTCTGGGACAGACCATGACGCAGGCTCCGCAGTAATAGCATTCACCCGGATACATCACGACCGGATGCTGCCCTTTTTCCGGAGACGGAAGCAGGATGTCGCACTGGCACACTGATGCGCAGCGGTTGCAGCCGATGCATTTCGCCGCATCATACACGATCGGACGCGTGCTGCACGGGACCTCGCTGACCGCAAAGTCCATGCTTTCGCCTGATTCGTCCGCGGCGGAATTCGTCTGGCCTGCTGCCGGCACACCTTGCCGCGCCGCAGCTTCCGCGGAAGCACCGCTGGAGTTCTCTTCTTTGCCTCTCTCAATATAGTCCTGATTCCGCTTTTCGTATTCTGTCTGCAGATCGCCGAAATAATCCAGGGGGAGCTCCCGGAAGACGGCCTTTCCGTGATCATTGCGCAGCAGGATATGCCGGCGTTCGGCCTGCTCTTCCTCCTGCGGATAGTCCGTTCTCACAAAGCAGAGCGGTCGGCTGCTGGCCTTTCTCTCAAGGCAGGCATAGAGCACAACCTTAGCGACTGTCAGGATATCCAGCACCTCATGGATCCGCATCAGGTCATGAGGATTATCCGCGTGCAGGAGCGGAACCATGTCCTTTTCATAGGATGTCAGAAGATCAAGCCCTTCTCTCAGCAAGTCTTCACATTTCACGCCGCCGCAGTAATTCTGCATGGCTTTGGAGATGGCGGCATTTAATTCCTTCCAGCTCACGGCAGTATCCGGATCGGACCGCAGAGGAGCCAGCAGCCGCTTTTCCTCCGCCTTCACATCCTCCTCCGGTACCGGGAGATTCGTGACGGACGCGGCATAATCCGCCGCCTTCCTGCCGGCATAGTATCCGGTCGCGCAGGCAAAGCCGGCACAGTCGGAGGCAAACAGCTGGTCTCCGGCAGCATAGATACCGTCGATATTCGTCTTCAGATCCCAGTCGTGCATGATGCCGCCCGGAGCTCCGAAGAACTGCCTTTCCTGATCAAGGAAGGACGCGGACTGCCATCCGGTTCCGTAACTCTGCAGCATGTGCTTTTCCGGATCAAAACCGCGCTCCGTGTAATTCTGATAGATGGGGATCTTCGTCTTGGCTTCCTCACCGACCATCATCCCCCAGATCACTCTGCGCTCCTCTTCGGGCATACGGGAGAGATCCGCGTAGAAGGGCAGCCTGTATCCCCGTCTGATCAATTCATCAAAAGGAAGCGTTTCAGGTCCCCTGTATTCATACTTGGGATCGTCTATGACACCTCCCTTGAGGAAAAATTTCTGTCCTTTGGCGGGCAGGTAGCGCTCGAGCACTGTTTTCAGTTCCTTCCCGTCTCTGTCAACATAGGGAATCTCGACACCGCGGGCGTCTACCATGGTCGCCGCGTACCAGGTATTGTGATTGTTCCCGGCGCCGTAGGGCGGAAAGCTCCGGCCGGCGGCAGAGAACTCTGCGCGGACGCTCTTTTCCATCATGGTAAATTCGATTCCCGCACGCCATCCCATAGCGTGGCCGCTGCCTATGCTCTGGAACGGCCGGAACTCGCACAGACCCGGCGTATCCGCGTTGAACAGCCATACTCTGGCAGGCCTGGACATACACAGCACGGTAGATCTGGCGCTGACGACCACCAGCTGCCCCGTATGCACGTTCATGCCGACAGCTCCGGCGCCTCTTTGTTCCTTCTCAGAAACCAGAAGCGCGGTTGCTTCCGTTCTGTCAAGAATCTTCACGCCCAGCCGCTTCATCTCCTTCACGAGCGCGGGCTTGAACGTTGACCCCCAGACCCTGAGCGTAAAACGGTTTTTATAATCATAGGCGAACATGAGCTTCGTCTCATCATCCCGGAAAGCCGCGCCTTTGAATTCATCTTCGGTATCCCGGATCTTTCCTCCGAAGCTCTCCATATCCAGAAGGCGGTCGTACCCTTCGCGGCATTCGATATAATGGGCGATTCCGTTGCTGTACCCGTCCTGCTCATGCACGTAAGCCCAGGCGATCTCTTCCGGCGTTACGCCGCTGCAGGGATTTGTACAGGCGCTCTCCCAATGGTCAAAGCCGGTTCCGGCGCTGCCGCTTTTCTCCGCGGCTCCCTTTTCCATGAGTATGACCATCTGCCCTTTCCTGGCAGCCGCGATCGCCGCAAAGCAGCCGGAAAGGCCGCCGCCGAGCACCAGAACATCGCACGAAAGGTCCAGACGCTTTCCCAGCTCGTTCTCATACGGCCATTCATATGTATTATTCTGCATAAAGAATCCCTTTCTCATCTAAGATAAGTGCGCAGATCTGTCATACTTCTGCGAAATGTTCACGCAAGTACGCAGGATGCGTAATGGCCCTGCGATACTTCTTTCATGGGAATGTCTTCCTTCCTGCACGCATCCGACGCAAACGGACACCGTGCAGCAAACCGGCATCCCGGCTTCGGATTGACCGGGCTGGTGACCTCACCCTGCAGAAGCTCCCGCCTCATGTGCAGGGAGCGGATGCTCGGGATCGGGATCGCGGCCAGAAGAGCTTTGGTGTACGGATGGACCGGATTGCTGAAAAGCTCGCGCGAATCAGCCTCCTCCACGCATTTTCCAAGATACATGACCATGATCCTGTCGGAAATATGCTTTACAACGGAAAGGTCATGGGTGATAAACAGATATGTCAGCTTCCGCTCTTCCTGCAGGTCCATCAGCAGATTGAGGATCTGTGCCTGGATGGAAACATCCAGGGCGGAGACAGGTTCATCACAGACTACAAAATGCGGATCCAGCACCAGCGTGCGGGCTACGCCGATCCTCTGGCGCCGTCCTCCGTCCAGCTCATGCGGATACGACATGGACAGCCGGCTTGCCAGTCCGACGACCTCCATGATCTCATCCACCTTCCGGTTCAGTTCGGCTTTGTTTTTGCACACTTTATTGACGATCAACGGCTCCGCGATCAGCTGGCGGACGGTCATGCGGCCGTTCAGGCTGGAATAGGGATCCTGGAAGATCATCTGCATTTTCGGCCGGAGCCTCGCAAAGGTCTTTTTATCAGCAGTGGCAAGGTCCGTTCCCTCAAACAGGACGGTTCCTTCTGTCGGCTCATGAAGGCGAAGCAGGGTCCGGCCAAGCGTGGATTTCCCGCAGCCCGACTCGCCGACCACACCGATCGTACTTCCGTAAGGGACAGTGAAACTTACATCGTCCACCGCGTGGAGCAGGCCAGCCGGCGTCCTGAAATACTTCTTCAATCCCTGCACCTGCAGGATCATATCCTTATTGTCAGGCATGCTGCTCCTCCTTTCCCGCATTATACACATTTCCGGCGTAAGCCCCGGATGAAGCACCTGTATCTCCCTCGTCCTGCGCTTCTTCAAAGAACCGCGAATCCCGTGCCAGCGCCTCGTCAGCAAAATGACAGCAGATCTGATGTCCGTCCTTCTCCCACACCTTCGGTTTATGCGTGCGGCATTCTTCCCTGCAGAACCTGCATCTGGGGGCAAAGGCGCATCCTTCCGGAAGAACCGTCGGGTCCGGCATCAGTCCTTCGATGGGAGACAGCCTCTTTGTCTCGCTCGTCAGCGAAGGAATCGATCCGAACAGTCCGATGGTATAGGGGTGATGGTATTCTCCTGTAAAAATGTCCGCCAGCGTCCCGTACTCAACAATACGCCCGGCGTACATGATGGCCACCTTGTCGCAGGTCTCCGCGACGACGCCCAGATCGTGAGTGATCATGATAACGGCTGTCCCGTACTGTCTCTGCAGATCGCAGATCATGGTCAGGATCTGAGCCTGAATGGTCACGTCAAGGGCTGTGGTCGGCTCGTCAGCGATCAGCAGCGACGGTTCGCAGATCAGCGCCATCGCGATGACCACGCGCTGGCGCATCCCGCCGGAAAACTGATACGGATATTCACTGGCGCGTTCTTTCGGTATTCCGACCAGTTCAAGCGTTTCCGCCACTTTTCTCCGGATCTCATCAGCCGTCAGATCTCCGGTATTATGAAGCTGAAGCGCTTCCGCGATCTGGTCGCCGACCGTGAGCACCGGATTCAGTGCAGTCATCGGATCCTGGAAGATCATGGATATCTGTTTTCCGCGCACGCCAAGCATCTCTTTGGCAGAGAGCCCGTACAGATCTTTCCCGCGGAACGTCACGCTTCCTCCGGTCACGCGGGCTGTCCGTTTTGGCAGCAGGCCCATGATGCCGAGAGCTGTCGTCGTCTTGCCGGCGCCGGTCTCTCCCACCAGTCCCAGCGTTTCTCCCTCATTCATAGAAAAACTGATGTCATTCACGGCGTAGACCGTCTCCAGGTCCGTCCTGTATTCTATGCTGAGGTGATCCACTCGCAGCAGTTCTTTCTCTGACATTCTTCTCACCTCCGTCAGTCTTTCAGCTTCGGATCCAGCGCATCCGTCAGTCCGTCACCCACCAGGTTAAACGCCAGTGATGTCAGAATGATGAATATGCCCGGGAAAAACAGCAGGTACGGCGCAGAAAAGATGTACGTCTGCGCATTGGAAAGCAGCGCGCCCCATTCCGGCGTCGGGGGCTGTATGCCCATTCCGATGAAGGAAAGGCCGGCTGCGGAAAGGATCATGCTTGAGATCATCATGGTCGTATTGACTATGATCGGTCCCATGGCGTTGGGAAGAACGTAACGGAAAATGATGCGCGCGTTCGAAGTCCCGTAGGACCTGGCCGCCTCCACATAGTCCTGCTCCGCGACGGTCAGCACGACGGACCTTATCAGTCTCACATTTCCGGGGATACAGGAAATCGTAATGGCAATGATCAGATTCCGAAGATTCGTTCCCAGGGCGGACACGACAGCCAGCGAGAGCAGAATGGGCGGTACGCACATGAAAACATCAATGATTCGCATGATGACATTGTCTATCACGCCTCCGAAATAAGCCGCGCTGGCTCCGAGGATCGCTCCGATCACGAGGGCGATCAGCGATGTTGCCACTCCCACGAACAGGGAGTACCTGGATCCGTGGACGACTCTGGAGAACAAGTCTCTCCCCAGTTCATCCGTTCCGAACCAGTGGGCGGGATTCGGCGTCTGGAGCCTGTCCGCTCCGACCTGCTCAATGCATTTCGAGTAAGGAACGATGACATCGGCAAATATGGCCATCCCGATGATGACCACAAG
>CADCOP010000178.1 GCA_902803065.1 uncultured Lachnospiraceae bacterium
AGGGTGCATTATGAAATGTGAAAACGATTACACATCGGAGGTAAAACAGATTGGGAAGCATCGGTAAGACAGAGGGAGACCAGATCCGGATATCCGTAAGGAACCTGGTTGAGTTCATTCTGCGCTCCGGGGATATAGACAACCGCTCCGGAGGAGCTGCCGATCCGGAGACCATGCAGATGGGAAGCCGGATGCATCGGCAGATCCAGAAGAGGATGGGTGCCCAGTACCAGGCGGAGGTTCCTCTTGTACAAGAGTTTCCCTGTGAAGATTTCACCATTATCCTGGAAGGCCGCGCTGACGGGATATTTACTAAGGGCGATCAGGTATGGATCGATGAGATCAAGGGTGTTTTCCGGGACCTGAAGCATCTGGAAGAGCCGGAGGAAGTACATCTTGCGCAGGCAAAATGCTACGCATACATGTACGCTCTGCAGAACGGCGCGGAAAGCATGGGAGTCCAGATGACGTACGCGAGCCTGGAGACGGAGGAGATCCGCCGCTTTCAGGAGGTCTTCAGCTTTGAAGATCTGGAGGAATGGTTTGAGGGCGTGCTGGGCGAATACAGAAAATGGGCCATTTTCAGGCATAACTGGATCGCGGAGCGGACAAAGAGCATCCACGGCACTGTATTTCCTTTTCCGTACCGGAAGGGGCAGAAGAAGCTCGCAGAGGACGTTTACAGGACGATCTCCCGCGGAAAGAAAGTCTTTATCCAGGCGCCGACCGGGACGGGAAAAACACTCGCTGTTCTCTTTCCCGCGGTAAAGGCCATGGGCGAGGGCATGGGGGATACGCTCTTTTACATGACGGCGCGGACCATCGCCCGTACGGTCGCGGAGGAAGGCTTCGGACTTCTGCGGGAAAACGGGCTGAAAATGAAGACGGTTACGCTGACAGCAAAGGAAAAGATATGCTTTCTTGACGATCCTGACTGCAATCCGGCCGCATGCCCTTACGCGAAGGGGCATTTTGACAGGATCAACGAAGCGGTCTTTGTCGTGCTTGAAAAATATGACAGCTTTACCAGAGAACGCATCCGCTCGGCGGCAGAGGAATACAGGGTCTGCCCCTTTGAAATGTCGCTGGATATATCGACGTGGACAGATGCTGTGATTGGCGATTACAATTACGTGTTTCACCCGAGGTCCAGGCTGAAACGGTTTTTCGGCGAGGGCGTCCGCGGCGATTACCTGTTCCTGATCGACGAGGCGCATAATCTCGTGGACCGCGGCCGGGATATGTACAGCGCGCATCTGATCCGGGAAGACATCATGGAAGTCCGCCGGGTGATGAAGGAGAGAAGCCCGCGCATCTACGCTTCGCTGGGCAAATGCTCCAGACAGCTCCTGGCCCTGAAAAAGGAATGCGAGGCGCAGAGCCCGGCCGGGAAATATGTCATCCTGCCGGGGCCCGGTGCCATTCCGCTGAGCGTGATGAACGCCTGCGGCGTGATCGAGGAGTACCTGGAGGAGCAGAGAAAGAACAGGAAGGTACCGGATGCGGAGGAAAAAACGGGAAACGAGAAGCTTCTGGATCTGTATTTTTCCATGAATACATTTCTGGACGTCTGCGACCGCCTGGATCAGTGCTATGTGACTTATGCCCGGACCCTGGAGAACGGGCATTTCATGCTGCGGCTCTTCTGTGTGGATCCATCCGTGAATCTGCAGAAGTGTCTGGACAAAGGCAGGAGCAGCATGTTTTTTTCGGCTACGCTCCTGCCTGTCGACTATTACAAGCAGATGCTCAGTACACAGACGGATAATTACGCCGTGTACGCTGATTCCTGCTTTGACCCTTCACGTCTTCAGATCCTGATCGGGACGGATACGAGCAGCCGTTATACGGACCGGTCACCGGAACAGTACGCAAGGACGGCAGCGTATATCCGTGAGGCGGTGCTTGCGAGAAAAGGAAATTACATGGTGTTTTTCTCCTCCTACCGGATGCTTGAGGAGACGGCAGATGCTTTTTTGTCCATTCTCCCGGAGGACTGTGACCTGCTCAGGCAGACGAGCGGCATGAGCGAGCAGGAGCGGGAAGAATTCCTGCAGACATTCTCCTCGGACAGGGACAGGTCCCTGGCAGGCTTCTGTGTCATGGGAAGCATTTTCGGAGAGGGGATCGACCTTCGCAGCGACAGGCTGATCGGAGTGATCATCGTGGGCACAGGGCTTCCGCAGGTGTGCGCGGAGCAGGATATCCTGCGTGCCTACTACGACGGGGCGCTGCAGGACGGTGCCGGAGCGGGAAAGGCAGGCGACGGTTTCCGGTGCGCCTACATCTGCCCGGGAATGAATAAGGTGCTTCAGGCAGCCGGCCGCGTGATCCGGACGGAGGAAGACCGCGGAGTCGTCCTGCTTCTCGATGAGAGGTTCACGAGAAGCCAGTACAGATCCATGTTTCCCCGGGAATGGACCCGGGTGGACCGGTGCACTGTAAGAACAGCCGGAAAAAAGCTGAAAGATTTCTGGGATGAGGAATAACCGTGCGGTTTGTTCTTTTCACATAAAATTTTATGTGATATAGTAATTGCAGCCATATAAGGAGAATTTGGATGCGCACGGGAAATTTTAAAGATACGTTTCTTGATGATCCAGATGAATATCCCGAAAGCATGCGAGCGGCTGCGGAAGCCGAAGATGAGGAGCATGCTTATCATGACAGCTTCCTCGAAAAGAGGGAGGAGGGTACACATGCCCGGAAAGTGACTGTCCTGGTCCTGCTGGCAATTCTGCTTGCGGGAGCACTCGGCGTTGCCGGGTTTTTTGTGCTGCAAAAAGGAATCCGCATTCCCCTGCCGCATCTTCCGGGATTGGGAGAAGCGGGGGAGAGCATTACAGAGGCCGGGGAGAGTCCGGATGCTCTTTTGCAGGAGCCGGCGGAGCACTCTCAGGGCACCGGCACGGATGGCGCTCAGGGCACCGGCGCGGATGAAGCGCAGAGCGCCGGCACGGATGAAGCGCAGAGTGCCGGCACGGTTGACGCCGGGAGCGCTGCTGATGAGGCAGAGATGCAGGAGACGGATGCTGCGAAGGCAGAGGCAGCCGGCCTGGACACAGCTGTCATTGAACAGATCGTCAGTGAGCGGTCCGAAGCATCCTCGGCGGCGGTCTATGTCTATGATCTTGTCAGCAATAAGGAATACGCCGCGGGAGGCGCTGCTGAAAGAATGTATGCATCCGCGACGATTTCCGTTCCTATTCTGTATACAGCCGCATACCTGCTTGATTCGGGAGCTGTAACGCTCAATGACAGCATCACGTATGTGAACAGTATCGGCGGACGGGGTGAGCCCGGGGCCGAGGGAAGAGACGGACAGTCGTACCCGCTCTCCTACTATCTGACGACCATGCTCACCTACAGTGACAACAACTGCATGAACTGCCTGATCGATTACCTGACCCTGAATCTGATCAACAGGACATGCCAGGGGGCAGGCTTTGAAACGGTCGACCTGCAGCGGAAGATCGTTGCTGAGGTGACCGACGGCAGCGAGAATTATGTGAGCGCCGCGGACCTTGGCGGGATGGTCAAGGAACTGTATAACGGAAAGTTCCGCACCATCGGAAGAGATTTCATGATCCGGTATTTCCGCGTGAGCCAGGAAGACGCAGTTCCCACGCTTCTCGGGACGTCCGAAAAACTCATGGAAGCGGCAGGCTCGGGAGACCCGGATTTCCTGTTCCTGAACCAGAGCGGAAAAGGCGATTCGCGTTACAGTGAGGCAGCACTGGTTGCCGGCAGTAATTACGCTTACGTGATCAGTATCATGATGAGCGGAGAAACCGGGTTTGCGTATGACGATGCAGTCAGAGAGATCTCGGACTATGTTTTCGCGGACTTCGCCGAAACCGGTGCGGGGACTTCCTGAGGACAGCAGAAAACAATACATTAAGTAAAACAGAACACATTATGATAAAACACATAAACGGAGGATATTGAATGAGCAGCGTTAAACGTGTGTTTGTAGAAAAGAAGGAAGCTTTTGCAGGTGCGGCGCGCGACCTGGCCCATGAAGTGCGCAGCTACCTGGGGGTGCAGTCGCTGAAGAAGATCCGGATCCTGATCCGATACGACGCGGAGCATATTTCGGATGAGGTCTTTGAGGCGGCATGCAGCACAGTGTTTTCTGAACCGCCGGTAGATATCCTCTATCGGGAGACATTTCCTGCAGGGAGCAGCGACAGGATCTTTACGGTTGAGTACCTGCCCGGACAGTTCGACCAGAGGGCCGATTCCGCTGTCCAGTGCGTGCGGTTCCTGAAGGAAGATGAGCAGCCCATCATCCGTTCCGCTACGACCTATGTCATTGAAGGCAGCATTACGGATGAAGAATTCGCGAAGATCCGCGGCTACTGCATCAATCCTGTGGATTCCAGGGAAGCTTCCAGCGAGAAGCCGGATACGCTGGAGACCGTATTTGAAGAGCCGGCGGATGTTGCCATCCTGGACGGTTTCTGCGCCATGGATGAGAGCGCGCTGCGCAGACTGTACGATTCGATGAACCTGGCGATGACGTTCAGGGATTTTCAGCATATTCAGCATTATTTTTCCGGCGAGGAAAAAAGAGACCCGTCCGTGACAGAGATCCGCGTGCTTGATACCTACTGGTCTGACCACTGCCGTCATACGACATTCTCTACTGAGCTGAAGAATGTCACGTTCGGTGAAGGCGACTACAGGGAGCCGATCGAACAGGCCTGGGATATGTACCGGAAGGACCGTGAGGAGATGTACGCAGGCAGAACAGATAAGTTCGTCTGCCTGATGGATGTGGCTCTGCTGGCGGCCAAAAAACTGAAAAAAGAAGGGAAACTGCAGGACCAGGAAGAGTCGGACGAGATCAACGCCTGCAGCATTGTAGTTCCTGTGGACGTGGACGGCGAAACGCAGGAGTGGCTGATCAATTTCAAGAACGAGACCCACAATCATCCGACGGAGATCGAACCCTTCGGCGGCGCTGCCACCTGCCTTGGCGGAGCGATCCGCGATCCGCTCTCCGGAAGGACCTATGTATACCAGGCCATGCGCGTTACAGGCGCCGCGGATCCGACCGTATCGGCGGACCGTACCCTTCACGGAAAGCTGCCGCAGAAGAAACTCGTGCGCGAGGCTGCGCACGGATACAGCTCCTACGGCAACCAGATCGGTCTGGCGACCGGCTATGTAAAAGAGATCTATCACCCGGACTATGTGGCGAAGCGTATGGAGATCGGGGCTGTCATTGCGGCTGCGCCGAGAAAAGATGTCCGCAGGCTTACCTCGGATCCCGGAGATATCATCATTCTTCTGGGCGGAAGAACGGGGCGCGACGGTATCGGAGGCGCGACCGGATCATCCAAGGTCCATACAGAAGCATCCATTGAAGTATGTGGAGCCGAGGTTCAGAAGGGCAACGCGCCGACAGAGCGCAAGCTCCAGAGAATGTTCCGCCGCCCGGAGGTCAGCCGGCTGATCCGCAAGTGCAATGATTTCGGCGCCGGCGGAGTATCTGTGGCTATCGGTGAGCTGGCTCCCGGCCTCAGAGTCGATCTGGATAAGGTCCCGAAAAAATACGAAGGCCTTGACGGAACTGAGATCGCGATCTCAGAGTCGCAGGAGAGAATGGCTGTCGTGGTTGCGCCTGAAGATGTGGATGAGTTCCTCAGGTACGCTCACGAGGAGAACCTGGAAGCTGTCCAGGTCGCCATCGTGACAGAAGAGCCGCGCCTCGTTCTCGTATGGAGAGGGAAGGAGATCGTCAATCTCTCCAGAGCATTCCTCGATACGAACGGAGCGCATCAGGAGACAGACGTTACGGTCGACATTCCGATGCGGGCAGAGAGTTACTTCCGCAGGGAGCCTGTCAGCGCTGATGCTGTCAGGGATACCTGGCTGAAGATGCTTGCGGATCTGAACTGCTGCTCACAGAAGGGCCTTGTCGAAATGTTCGACAGCTCGATCGGGGCAGGGACAGTTCTGATGCCCTACGGCGGAAAGTACCAGAAAACAGAGATCCAGACCATGGTGGCGAAGGTTCCCGTCCTGGACGGTGAAACAAATACGGTCACCATGATGAGTTACGGATTCGATCCTTATCTGTCCAGCTGGAGCCCGTTCCACGGTGCGCAGTACGCTGTACTTGAATCCGTGGCGCGCATTGCTGCTTCCGGCGGCGATTACAGAAAGATCCGCTTTACCTTCCAGGAGTATTTCCGGAGGATGACGGAGGATCCGGCCCGCTGGAGCCAGCCGCTGGCCGCGCTTCTTGGCGCCTACAGAGCACAGATCGCGCTCGGACTCCCTGCCATCGGCGGAAAGGACAGCATGTCCGGTTCATTTAACGATATTGATGTGCCGCCCACGCTTGTTTCGTTCGCGGTGGATGTAAATGAACTGAAAAATATAGTATCTCCGGAACTGAAGAAAGCGGGAAGCGCGCTCGTTCTGCTGAAAGTAAAGAGAGATGCGTTTGATCTTCCCGTGTTTGAGCACGCGATGAAGCAGTACGGCGCTTTCTTTGACGATGTCAGGGCGGGACGTATCCTTTCGGCATACGCTCTGGACGGAAAAGGGCTTGCGGCAGCCCTGAGCCGCATGGCGTTCGGTAATAAACTGGGCTTCTGCCTGGATCCGGCTGCGGTATCCGCGGATGAGCTCTTTGCCCCGGGCATGGGCAATATCGTCGCGGAAGTTCCGAAGGATATGGCTGCCGGTCTTGCCGCTGATACGGTCGTGATCGGAGAGGTGACAGCGGATGAAGTCTTCGCGTACGGCAGCGGGAAAGTTTCAGTGGATGAAGCTCTCGCGGCATGGGAAGGAACTCTTGAGAGAGTCTTCCGCACCCGTTCAAGCGCGTCCGGTATTCCGGAACGCGTTATCCCGGAAAGCGCAGAAGGTGGTAAGATCGATGCGGAAGGCTGCTATCACGCTGAGAGCTTTTATGTGAACAGGCATAAGAACGCGGTTCCCAGAGTCTTTATTCCGGTATTCCCCGGTACGAACTGCGAGTATGACAGCGCAAGAGCGTTTGAAAGAGCAGGAGCCGAGACGGACGTGAGGGTATTCCGGAACCTCTCTGCGGAGGATATCCGTGAATCTGTCGATGTGTTTGCCAACGCGATCAGCCAGGCGCAGATCATTATGTTCCCGGGCGGATTTTCAGCCGGAGATGAGCCGGATGGTTCTGCGAAGTTCTTTGCGACTGCCTTCAGAAATGAGAAGATCCGTGAAGCAGTCATGAAGCTCCTGAATGAGAGAGACGGACTGGCGCTGGGCATCTGCAACGGCTTCCAGGCGCTGATCAAGCTGGGTCTTGTACCTCACGGCGAGATCGTTCCGCAGACAGCTTCCTCACCGACACTGACGTTCAATACGATCGGAAGGCACATCTCAAAGATGGTCTACACGAAGGTTATGACAGATAAGTCGCCGTGGCTTGCCCTGGCGCAGACCGGCGGCGTGTATGTGAATCCTGCTTCTCACGGAGAGGGCCGTTTCGTTGCGGACGAAGAATGGATCAGGAAGCTGTACAGAAATGGCCAGATCGCTACCATGTATGCGGACTGCGACGGAAACATCTCAATGGATGAGGAGTGGAACATAAACGGTTCATACGCGTGCATTGAAGGCATTACAAGTCCGGACGGAAGAGTTCTCGGTAAAATGTGCCATTCGGAGAGACGCGGTTGGGGAGTTGCGGAGAACATCAGCGGCGAACAGGATATGAAGATATTTGAATCCGGAGTAAGGTATTTCAAGTCATGAATAACGAAGAGATCAAGGCGCTGCTGCGGGATCTTGCCGCAAAAGCGGATGCTGAAGGAAGCAGCGGAAAAGTAAAGATCCGGTTTGACAGACCGGAGGAGAAAGAGGATGCTCCGAAGGAGCGGACTGCGCCGGCGAAGAATAAGAAGACTGCGTCTGACGCAAAGAAGCCGGAGGAGGAAGTATCCCGGGAAGAGATGCCGGATGACCGGAAGGCTAAGAACGATGTCTTTTCCGGGAAAGCCGAACCGAAGGGGGCAGATAAGGCTGCGGCTGAACCGGAGATAGCAGCTGAAAGTGCGGACAGAGAGGATACTGCGCAGGCCGGTGAAGAGAAAGCGGCGGAAGAGAAGGTGACTCTCGCCAGCCGAATCGGCTCTTTTCTGAGCGGACTTAGGGCGAAGAAGGATACAGAGCCGGAGGCGGCGCAGGAGACGTCCGTCACGGAAAAGGCTCCGGAGGGAAAGCAGAAGGTTCCCGTGTACGATGAGGACGAGGAAGATTTTCTTGATGACGAGGATGACGACATCGACGACGATGAGAATGTACCTCAGGCTGCGTATAAGGAGGTCCCTTCCGGAAAAAGAAAGGCTCCCGTGGAGGAGAGCAATTTTGACAGCGACGCGGCTGACTTTATGGACAGCGAAGATGACGGCGGGGACGGATCCGGCAGAAGCTTTAAGGAGACTGTCTCCGAAGTACTCAGCACCCTGAAGGGAAAAGGCATTGGCACCCGGGAACTGATCATGATCGCTGCGGGGCTGCTTCTTGTGATACTGATCGCCGCGCTGATCATCAGCGCTGTCAGCGGAAGAAGGAAAACGCAGAACGTCGTTGCCGACGAAGGACTGCGCGTTACGGTCGAGAAGGAGCCCTCCAAATGGTGCACCGGCGGCGAGGTGGTCCTGGGCATCCGGACGAAAAGCGATATCCAGTCTATCACGGTCAACGGAGAAAACTGTGAGTTCTCCGGCAAGAAGAAAACGCAGGTCACTGTAAACGCGGCCAGCGAGCTTCTTGATGTCATGGTCGTCAGCGATACGATTCAGAGAGCGCAGGTCACGATTCCGAAGATCGATGCCGAAGATCCGGTGCTGAATATTACTGTTGAGGGCGGTAAGGCTGTTATGGAAGCCATTGACACGCGCTCGGGGCTGGAAGGAATGTATTACGGACCGGTGATCGGCCTCTCAGAGGTTCCCGTGCTGCAGAGGTATACAGAACCGTTTGAGGTCGATGGGGAGACCATGTACTGCTGCTTCGCCTCAGACCAGGCGGGCAACATTGCAGGCCCGTATTATTCGGACATGAAGGTCGCTGAAGCGCTGACCATCAGCGCGGAGGAGCTTTCTCTGTTCCCGGGTGAGAGCGCTCAGCTGGAGATCGGACGTGAACCGGCGAATTCCCTGGTCAACGGCCTGCAGATCACAAACAGCAATGAAGCGGTAGCCACTCTCGCCGAGGACGGAACCGTCACTGCTGTTTCTGACGGTACGACCGTCATCGAAGTTTCCGCAAATGGGCTGGATCCTGTTGCCTGCACAGTTACGGTGCGTTCCGAGGTGGAGGTGACCATATCGGCACTCGGTGATCTCACGCTGGGCGACGATATCAATTTCAGTCCTCAGAACAGCTTCTCCACATACGCGTCCATGTACGGCAGCACCTACTTCTTTGATAACGTCCGGCAGATCCTTGCCGCTGACGATATCACCTTCGGCAACTTTGAAGGTACGCTGACATACCAGGGTGAGCGGCAGGACAGAATCTACGCGTTCCGCGGTGATCCGTCCTATACGGGCATTCTGAATGACGGATCGGTCGAAGTAGTGACTCTGGCCAATAACCACAGCCGTGATTACGGAGACGTGAGCCTGACGGATACGCAGATGTATCTGACACAGGCAGGCATCGACTACTGTATGGGTGAAAAGATCGCCTATAAGGAGATCGAAGGCGTGAAGATTGCTTTCATCGGTGTTTATGAGCTGGACGAGAACCTTGATAAGGAGGCGCAGGTACGCTCTACGATCGCAGCCGCGAAAGAGGAAGGCGCTGATATGATCATCATAGCCTTCCACTGGGGCAATGAGCTGGAAACGACGCCGACTGCGTCACAGGTATCGCTGGCGCATCTGGCTGTTGATGAGGGCGCGGATCTGGTCGTAGGACATCATCCGCATGTTCTGCAGGGTATTGAAGTCTACAACGGAAAGTATATAGTTTACAGCCTGGCGAATTTCTGCTTCGGAGGAAGCAGCAACCCGACGGATATGGATACCATGATATTCCAGGAATCATTCCGGATCGGAGAAGGCGGAAATGTAAGCGGCACGAACGCTAAGATCATTCCCTGCCTCTGCAGCTCCATCTCTTCGAGCAACAATTACCAGCCGATGGCGGCGAACGGATCGGACGCCGAGCGGATCATTCAGAAGCTTGAAGAAAGAAGCGCCGCATATGGAACAGATATACAGAGCCTGCTCTGACAGGCTGTTTTCCGGTGCTTCAGGCAGTCCGGGGAACGCTACAAAACGTTTCATAATGACTGTAAACGGTTGCAAAAACACTTGATCTGATGTTAATATTTAAAGGATGTTCTTAGCTGCAGCGGGAACATCCTTTTTATGTGTAGTAAAGCCGGCATACGGGGAGGCGGCTTTGCAGCTGCAAATCCTGCATGGCGCGCTGCCATCAGGCGCGCCGGTGCAATAAGAGAGAAGGGATCACTATAGAAGATAATCAGTGCTGCATACTGCATCTGATATCCGGCAGAAGGATTTTTTCTGATGAGAGGGATAAGTGGAGGCTGCTGAGAATGATCTCCGGAACAGAACTGGCCTCGCGCGGCGAGATCTGTGCGTTCTGCGTGCTTGACGATGAGCTTCTGCTTGTGTGGAGACCCTCTCCGGATGCTGCGGATGACCCTGCTTTTCTGCCTGAGGAAATCCTCGGGCAGACGGGAAAGGAATACATCCGGACATACAGAGGCAGGATCGGCCTTCGGGAACCGGACCCGGTTCCTGAGGTCAGAATGGAGAGCCACCCCATGGAAGAGCTTTGGAAGATCTGCAGGGATGTCCACATGAGTCCGGTCGACAGGGGTTATGTCCGAAGGCCTTCGGATTACTGGTATTCAAGCTTTGAAACGTATATCATGCGTTATCAATGGCCTTTCGTCAGCACCCGTCCGGTCACCGAACAGATCACCCTGAATGCTTTTGTGAGGATGCATCGCAGGTATCGCAGGAGCGTTCCGCGGGAAGCAGTGTAAAGATGTAAGGATTTATGAAGAATTCCTTTATTTCATGACAGGAAGCGCAAAGGATGCTACAATG
>CADCOP010000179.1 GCA_902803065.1 uncultured Lachnospiraceae bacterium
ATAAGTGATAGACTTCCGATAATTGCATACGATTACTGTATAAACAGAAGGGAGCGTGTTAAATGGAAATTATTGTAAAAGCTGAGTATCTCAGTTCGGCTAATCTGCTGTCGCAGGGCGGATGCACAAACTGCGAGAACTGCCCGTGCAGGTCAAATGACATCTGACGGACGGTATTTTCACTAAGAATGATGTTTAAAAGAAGGTATCGCGGACTTGATCAGGAATGATCGGAAGCGATACCTTTTTTTAATTCGGTCGGAGCCTGAAACAGAATTTTTGTCTTCTGCCCCGTCCGGCTGAAAAAATACCGGTTGCTAAATGACAGACAGAAAAAATTCGGTTATAATGGCAGCAGCGGTCCTGCGCGGACCAGTATGAGAGAGAAGGTGATTCCCATCAGATATAAACAGTCTTTGTTCAACGTGTATTTTGAGGATGATGGCAAGCAGTATGTTTTTAATACGTTTTCGAACGGATTGAGCAGGCTCGACGCAGACACATATCAGAATGTGGTGAATGGCACCCCGGAGAAGACGGCGTATCTGGATGCGCTGCTCAGTGAGGGGTTCGTGGTTCCTGAGCAGGCGGATGAGCTGAACCGGCTGATGGTTGAGCGGCTTTCCTATCAGTACGGCAGGGGACGCAGCATGCAGTTCCTCATCGTGCCGTCGCTTCAGTGCAACCTGAAGTGTATTTACTGTTATCAGAGAGATGTTTCCTACAATAAGTCTGTCCTGACGCCGGAGATGGTTGCAGACAGCATCCGCTTTATTGAGAAAACGGTGGAGAGCAATCCTTATGCTGCAAGGCTCAAGCTGAACTGGTTCGGAGGAGAGCCGCTGCTGCATTTTGATATCATCAGGCAGTATACGGAACATTTCATAAAGTACTGCAGTGAGAAGAATCTGGAATATTCTGCAAACATGACGACTAACGGCCTCCTTCTCACGAAAGAGGTCACGGATTACATGTATGCCCACGGGCTGAAGACTCTGCAGGTGACGATCGACGGAACCGAGCCGTTTTACATGAACTATAAGAAAGGCAGGCCGGGCGATCTGCAGAGACTGATCGATAATGTTAAGTATGCGGCCGGCTTTTTTGACATCAATGTCCGCTTTAACACGAGCGCGGAGAACAGGGAAAGCATCCTTGAGATCGCGGAGCTTCTTTCAAAGACCGTCGATATGAAGCGTGTGCAGATGTATCCGGCAAGGATCTACGGTTGTGAAACGGTTGAAGGAATCACCGGACTATCAGATTCAGAGTTCAGTGAGTTCAGCCGCATCTTCACAGAGAAGTTTAAAGAGTACGAATTTGATGTTGAATACGCCAGGGTCTCCGCAAGGCTTGCCTATTGCGGAAGCATGCGGCGCGATTACGCGATCATCGGACCGGACGGATACCTGTACAGATGCGAGCATCAGATCGGTAAGGAAAGCGAGATCATCGGCGACCTGAAATACGGGTTCTACCGGAACGAGGCGGATATGAAGTTCCTGAACATTCCGTACGCCCAGGAGTGCAGGAACTGCAATCTTCTTCCGTACTGTTTCGGGGGATGTCCGTCGGACCGGATCTGTGAGCACGCGAAGTTTGACTGTGACGCGTTTCGTGAGAAATTCCTGACATGGGTCAGGAAAAAATACCTTGGGAAATAAGCATCCCGGGACATTGATCCGGGACATTAATGAGGAGACATCGATATGAGAATTGCCGAGATCAGAACGACAGAGATCGATATTCCGCTCAGGACGCCTTTCAAGACGGCGCTTCGTACTGTTGAGAGCGTACACGATGTGCTCGTCCGGGTGATGGCCGACAGCGGGGAGTGCGGATACGGTGAAGCACCGCCTACAGCAGTCATCACAGGGGAGACGATCGGATCGATCCGTACAGCCATAGATGAGATCATTGCCCCGACACTTAAGGGCATGGAGATCGAAAACATCGACGGGATCATGCACCGCCTCGAAAAATGCATGGTGAAGAATACGAGCGCCAAGGCTGCGGTGGACATGGCTGTGTACGACCTGTACGCCAAGGCCTGCGGAAAGCCTCTGTACCAGCTTCTGGGCGGATCAAACAAACAGCTGGAGACGGACCTTACGATCTCGGTCAATCCCATAGATGAGATGGTCCGCGACTCGCTGGAGGCTGTCAGCCGCGGCTTCCGTATCCTGAAGGTTAAAGTCGGAAAGGGAGACCAGGGGGATGTGGACCGGATGATCGCGATCCGCCAGGCTGTCGGGAAAGGCATTGTGCTGCGCGTGGACGCAAACCAGGGGTGGGAAGCCAAACAGGCAGTCCGCCTGATCCGCGCCATGGAGGATGCCGGCGTCGCGCCGGAGCTGGTGGAACAGCCGGTGAAAGCACATGACCTGGACGGAATGCGCCTGATCACTGCCTCCGTGGAAACACCGGTCCTGGCTGATGAGAGCCTGTTTGACGCGAAGGACGCCCTGACGCTTCTGCAGACACATGCTGCGGACCTGCTGAACATCAAGCTGATGAAGACAGGCGGAATCTGGCAGGCACTTAAGATCTGCTCGATTGCAGAGATCTACGGTGTGGAGTGCATGCTTGGCTGCATGCTCGAGAGCAAGCTTGCAGTCAGCGCCGCAGTGCATCTTGCCGCCGGCCGAAGCATCATAACAAGAGCTGACCTGGACGGCCCCGCGCTTTGCCGGGTAGATCCGTATCCGGGCGGACCGGTCTACGACGGACCGGCCATCACCCTGAATGAAACACCGGGAATCGGCGTGGATGCGGGGTTCGCATTCGCTGAATAAGGCTGGAAACAGCCGCCGGAAATGATGCAGGAAGGCAGTAACTGAAAAAGCACGTATGAAGGCAGCTGCCGGGAATGATGCAGGAAAGCAGTAACTGAAAAAGCACATATGAAGGCAGCTGCCGGGAATTCCGTGCGAAATATACACCGGGATGATGTACAGGTGTATAAGAAAAGACACAGGAAGCATCCGCAGACAGAATGCTTACTGAGGACAGGATCTGAATTTGCCAGGAAGGATAAACAGTATGAAAGTATGGGATCTGCACTGCGATACGCTCTCAGAGCTTCGCTATGCTGAAAATGACGGGAGAGAACTCCGGTTCGGGAAAAATGATCTGCAGATCGATCTGGAGAGATTGAAGAAAGGCGATTATCTGCTGCAGTGCTTTGCAGTGTTTGTCAATCTGACCAGAGACAGACACGATCCGCTGAAGGCTTTCATGGAGCAGGCAGATATTTTTCACCGGCTGCTTGCGGAGCACCCGGATGAACTGATGCAGGTGTGCACGCCTGAGGATATTCGCTTGCTTCCCTCCTCCGGAAAGATCGGTGCCATGCTGACCATTGAGGAAGGCGCAGTGTGCCTCGACGATGTGCGTGTGCTGCGTAATCTTTACCGCCTCGGCGTGCGGATGATGACGCTGACCTGGAACCATGAAAACGGACTTGCCTATCCGAATTCTGTTCCGGATAATGCCTATTCCGTTTGGCCGAGCCATCCGGTGACAGATAAAGGGCTGACCGAAAAGGGCATCGAGTTCGTGGAAGAGATGGAACGCCTGCACATGATCCTGGATGTATCCCATCTGTCAGACGGCGGTTTCTGGGATGTCGTTAAATACAGCAGACGGCCCTTTGTTGCCAGTCATTCGGATGCAAGAGCCATCTGCGGCCATTGCAGGAACCTGACAGATGACATGATCCGCGCCATGGCTGAGAGAGGCGGACTGATCGGACTCAATTACTGCGCCTCCTTCCTCGACCCCAGTGAAGACAGGGATCATGTCACATCGAAGATCAGCGATATGGTTATTCACGCGCGGCACATCATGGATGTGGGCGGCGAGGACATCCTGGCCCTTGGAAGCGACTTTGACGGCATCGAAGGCGAGCTGGAAATCGCAGGGGCGCAGGACATGCCGAAACTTGCAGAAGGCTTCCGCAAGGCAGGCTTCTCCGAGGCGCTGATCGAGAAGATTTTTTACAGGAACGCGATGCGGTTCTTTGAAGAGAACCTGTGAGTACTGCATATCGCATGTTTGCGGCACCCGGGCAAGAGATTAGAGGCGCGTGCGGCCGGAAATAAGCTGGCGGAGGCGGCCAAGAAGCCGGCAGGCCTGCAAGAGAAACCGCAAGAAAAACAGCAAATGAACCAGCAACAGCAAAAGCAAAAGAAATTGCAAGAGAACCAGCAAGAGAACCAGCAAGAGAACCAGCAACAGCAAAAGAAACAGGAGGAGAAAAGACTTATGACACATCCGCTGCTGACACTTGAAAAACGAATCGAGGCGGAACTGTGCGGGCTGGATGCGCATATGTGCATCTATGCCGATGATCTCCGTGGGAGGACTGTGGAGATAGGAGCAGATGAGGAATTTGAGTCCGCGAGCACGATCAAGATCTTTGTGCTTGGCGCTCTGTTTGCGGCTGCGCAGGAGGGAACAGCTGACCTTGATGCGATGCTGACGTATGAAAAGAAGCATTATGTGGACGGATCGGGCATGGTCAGGGCGCTGGAACCCGGGGCTATGCTGCGTGCGAAGGATGCCGCCGTGCTCATGATCATCTGCAGCGATAATATTGCAACCAACATGCTGATCGATTATCTGGGGCTGGATGTGATCAACCGGTTCATCCGCTCCATCGGATGCGCCAGCACGACTCTGCACCGCATGCTGCGCTCAGATACCTGGGGAGAGAAGCTCGGGACGATTACGCCCCGGGATATGGGGCATTTCTTTGCCCTGCTTTCGAAAGATGAGCTGGTCAGCCCGGAAGCCAGCAGGGAAATGAAAAAGATCTTCCGCAGCCAGCATTACAACGAGATGCTGACCGGCCAGCTTCCTGCCTATTTTCTTGATCCGGAGGAATCCGGGGCGGATCCGGACCTGATCTTCACGATGACAAAGTCGGGAAGCATGGATGCGTGCCGCAACGACGGCGGACTCATTCATACGCCCTACGGGGAATATGTGCTTGTGATCATGTGCACGGACTTTAAGAATAAACTGGAAGTGAGGGATCATCCCGCTTTCGTGTATGGCCAGAAGGTCAGCAGACTCCTGTTCGACCAGTATTTGGCGCTGGAAGGCAGATTCTGACCGAAAAATTTACGCAAATCCGATTATTTATCGAAAAAATACGTGCCTTTGCTTGTTTTCACCAGGCTGTCATGGTATAATGACCAAAGTTCGGAAATGCGACGGCGCATCCCTTTGCATGGGGTGCGCTTTTCCTTAAGACAGAAGTCTGTGTGTTTGGAGAGCACAGGGGAAACCGGTTGTCGGGCCGCTGAGAACGGAAAAAAGAAAGGAAAAGAGGTATATTATGAGAAAAAGACTTGTAGCCGCCTTACTTGTAACAGCAATGGCAGCCGGCTCTCTGTTTGCCGGGGCAATGACAGCCAGCGCAGAAGACGCAGAAGAGAAAGTCCTCCGCATCGGATGGAACTCAGACATGCAGACCATGGATGTCCATAAAACGACTTCCAATTATGCGATCCCGCTTTGTATTTTTGACCGTCTGTTCGAAGTACAGCTTAATGATGACGGCAGCACAGAGATCGCCAAGAGCCTGGTCGATGATTATTCGATCTCAGAAGATGGCCTGACATATTCCTTTACGCTGAAGGACGGCATCGTGTTCTCAGACGGATCAGCTCTGACTTCTGAGGATGTTCAGTATACATTTACCCGTATGTTTGCGCTGGATGAGAGCGTACAGACAGACTTCACCAGCAGCATCGTCGGAGCACAGGCTCTGATCGACGGCGAGACAGAGACACTGGAAGGCTTCAAGGTCATCGACGACCTGAACTTTGAGATCACTCTGGATGCGCCCTACGCAGCATTCCTTTCCGTCCTGGCAACCCCGACCTGCTGCATTTTCAGTTCTGAGAACGTAGAAGAAGCAGGAGAAGATTTCGGTATCGTTCCGGAAAAGACCATCGGTTCCGGTCCGTATGTTGTTGCTGAGTGGATCCCGAACGACAGCGTTACGCTGAAAGCCAACCCGCTGTACTGGGGCGAGCCGGCAAGCGCATCTACGGTTGTCTGCAAGATCTATCCGGAAGCAAGTTCCATGAACATGGCTTTCCAGAATGGCGATATCGACATTCTTGACTGCGATTACATCGACTCCGCGATCGTTGATTCTGTTTACAAGACAGCTTATGCTGACTCTATTGTATACGCAAACCGTCTGGCTACTTCCTATCTGACAATGAATGAGAATGTTGAGCCGATGAACGATGTGAAGGTCAGAAAAGCCATCCAGATGGCGATCGACCGTCAGTCCATCCTGGATGCCATCTACGGCGGCGAAGGTACAGTCATCGACGGTATCTATCCGGCAGGCTCCATCGGTTTCACAGAGGAGAACCAGGGCTGGCTGCAGTATGATCCGGACGGAGCTAAGGCTCTCCTTGAGGAAGCCGGCTACGGTGACGGATTTGACCTTGAGATCTCCGCGGACGCTTCTGCTTCCTCCAGCATCTCCAACGTTCTTCAGATCGTTGCTGAGAACCTGCAGGCTATCGGCATCAATGCCCACATCGAGAACTATGATGAGGCTGCATGGCTGACACTGAGAAAGAGCGGTGAAATGCCTTGCTTCACAGCTACATGGACACTGGATTACAACGATCCCAGCAACATCATTGATACATTCTTCAGCTCTCCGACAACAGGAACGCTTCGTTCCCTGAATTATCCGGATCAGGAAATCATGGACCGCGTATCCGCAGCAAGCGCAATCGTTGATGAGGATGAGCGCCTGACTGAGTATGCTGCTCTTGAGAAGAAGATCGTTGAGGAGGATGCAGCATGGGTTCCGTTGTACAGCCGTGCTCACCTGTTTGTCATCAACTTTGATAAGGTCGAGCATTTCACACCGCACTGGGCAGGATACAGTGATTTCAACGTTTACGGCGTTACCATGAAATAAGGTAACCGACAGACACAGCTTGTCCGGGAAAGCCGGCTGCGGCCCGCCGCAGCTGACTTTCCTTGTTTTCTGTATAAGGGTTATTGCGTTTCCTGCTTGAGGACGGACATCCGCGTATACATGCCGGATATGGCCGCGGTGCGCATACAGCAT
>CADCOP010000180.1 GCA_902803065.1 uncultured Lachnospiraceae bacterium
GGACACCTCCGCTGACATTCCGGCAGAAACCAGAAAAGAGTCATCGAGAAAACCGAAAGCAAGCGCTGAAGAGATCCGTGAGGGCATCAGCAATGTTCAGGCTGAGATCGAGAAACAGTCTGCGGAACCCAAGAAGGAGTATGTGGCTCCTCCGATCACGCTGCTGAACCGGCCCAGCGGAAAACACGGCGGAATGACAGAGGCTGAACTCAGGGAAACTGCAGGAAAGCTGCAGCAGGTCTTTAAGACCTTCGGCGTAAATGTCAAGGTGACCAATGTCACCTGCGGGCCAAGCGTTACCCGGTATGAACTGATGCCGGAAATGGGCGTTAAGGTTTCAAAGATCGTAAGTCTTCAGGACGACATCAAACTGAATCTTGCTGCGGAAGAGATCCGTATTGAAGCACCGATCCCCGGAAAAGCCGCGGTCGGAATTGAGGTCCCGAATAAGAATACGGCGGAAGTTCTGCTTCGGGAGCTTCTTGAATCAGATGAATTCAATAAGCATCCTTCATCACTTGCTTACGCGGTAGGCAAGGATATTGCCGGGAACATTATTGTTTCTGATATTGCCAGAATGCCTCATCTGCTGATCGCCGGCGCAACGGGTTCAGGAAAATCCGTATTTATCAATACACTGATCATGAGTATCCTTTACAAATCGAATCCGGATGACGTAAAACTGATCCTGATCGATCCGAAGGTCGTTGAGCTCAGCGTATATAACGGTATCCCGCACCTCTATATTCCGGTCGTCACAGACCCGAAAAAAGCGTCCGGAGCCCTGAACTGGGCTGTGGCGGAAATGGACAGCCGGTACAAGAAATTTGCCGAAGTCGGCGCGCGTGATATCAAGGGATACAATAAAAAAGTCGAATCCATTGCTGATATTGATGACGAGAACAAGCCGAAAAAAATGCCGCGCATCGTGATCATCGTGGACGAGCTTGCTGACCTGATGATGGTTTCCTCGGATGAAGTGGAACAGGCGATCTGCCGTCTGGCGCAGCTGGCCCGAGCCGCCGGCATCCATCTTGTTGTGGCTACGCAGCGTCCGTCGGTCGATGTCATCACAGGACTGATCAAGGCAAACATGCCTTCCAGGATTGCATTTTCAGTATCCTCGGGCGTTGACTCGCGTACGATCCTCGATATGATCGGCGCTGAGAAGCTTCTCGGAAACGGAGACATGCTTTTCGCTCCGCAGACATTCAAGCAGCCGCTGCGCGTTCAGGGAGCTTTTGTTTCCGATGCTGAGGTAGCTGCTGTCACAGGCTTTCTTAAGGAAAAGAACGATGGAGAGGGCTATTCTGCCCTGATGGAAGAGCGAATGGAGAAGGTCGCCAAAAGCGCTTCCCTTTCATCAGGCAGCACCAGCGATGTGGATGAACTTTTCGCTGATGCCGGAAAACTCCTTATTGAGAAAGACAAGGCTTCCATAGGAATGCTGCAGAGATGGTTCAAGATCGGTTTCAACAGAGCCGCTCGTATTATGGATCAGCTTGCGGATGCCGGTGTCGTCGGACCCGAAGAAGGCACCAAACCCAGAAAAGTCCTCATGAGCATGGAACAGTTTGAAAACTACCTTGAACAGAACTGATTATTCAATTGATTTTAGCTGAAAATTGATATATATTCTTACTGGTGCGTATTTATTGAGAATAGTTTTCGTTGCATATTGATGAGTTTTACCGGAGGTATATTATGTACAGAATTCTGGAGGCAAGAAATCTCGCGGGCAATATTTATGAAATGGTCGTGGAAGCGCCTTTTGTATCCCGCCGCTGTCTGCCGGGGCAATTCATTATTGCCAAGCTAGATGAAGAGGCAGAGCGCATTCCGCTTACGATCTGTGATTATGATCGCGAGAAAGGAACCATTACGATCGTTTTCCAGCCTGTTGGTGTAAGCACGCATAAGTATGTCAGTCTTCATGAGGGAGACAGTTTTGAGGATTTCGTCGGCCCGCTGGGCGTTCCGTCCGATCTGTGCACAGAGCCTCTGGAAGAAGTAAAGAAGAAAAAGATCCTCTTTGTAGCCGGCGGCGTTGGTACAGCTCCTGTGTATCCGCAGGCAAAGTGGCTTCACGAACACGGTATCGAATGTGATGTCATCATCGGTGCTAAATCAAAGGATTTCGTGATCCTTGAGGATGAGATGAGCAAGGTCGCGAATGTATTCGTGACGACTGATGACGGTTCCTACGGCCGCAGCGGTATGGTCACAAAGTGCATAGAGGACCTGATCGCGGAAGGCCACGAGTATGATCACTGTGTAGCTATCGGACCGATGATCATGATGAAATTCTGCTGCCTGACTACTAAGAAATACGGAATTCCGACGATCGTTTCCATGAACCCGATCATGGTCGACGGAACAGGAATGTGCGGCGCCTGCCGCCTGATCGTTGGCGATGAGATCAAATTCGCTTGTGTAGACGGTCCTGAGTTTGACGGCCATAAGGTTGATTTCGACGCAGCCATGAAGCGCGCCACACTCTATAAGACAGACGAAGGAAGAGCAATGCTGAAGTATCAGGAGGGCGAGACCCATCACGGCGGATGCGGACAGTGCGGAGGTGACAAATAATGGCTCAGAATATGTTAACGAGAGTTCCTGTCAGAGAACAGGATCCTAAGGTTCGCGCAACAAACTTTGATGAGGTGTGCCTCGGCTATAACAGTGAAGAAGCTGTAGAAGAAGCACAGAGATGCCTTCACTGCAGGAACGCGAAATGCATTGCGGGATGCCCTGTCAATATCAACATTCCGGAGTTCATCGGCGAAGTGAAGAAGGGTGATTTTGAGGCAGCTTATCAGATCATTTCACTGTCAAGCGCGCTTCCCGCCATCTGCGGCCGTGTCTGCCCGCAGGAAACACAGTGCGAAGGAAAATGTATCCGCGGTATCAAGGGTGATTCCGTATCGATCGGTAAGCTCGAGCGTTTTGTTGCTGACTGGGCCAGAGAGAATGGCATTAAGCCGAAGGCAGCAGAAGTTAAGAACGGCCACAAGATCGCTGTCATCGGTTCCGGTCCGTCCGGACTGACATGTGCAGGAGATCTCGCGAAGATGGGATATGATGTAACCATCTTTGAAGCTCTGCATAAGGCAGGCGGCGTTCTCGTTTACGGTATTCCTGAATTCCGTCTTCCGAAGGATGAAGTTGTACAGAAGGAAGTTGAGAACGTCAAGTCACTGGGCGTCAAGATCGATACAAACGTAATCATCGGAAAATCCATTACGATCGATGAGCTTCTGACAGAAGAGGGCTATGAGGCCGTATTTATCGGTTCCGGCGCCGGCCTTCCCATGTTCATGGGTATTCCGGGAGAGCAGGCAAAGGGCGTATTCTCAGCGAACGAGTTCCTGACAAGGAACAACCTGATGAAGGCTTTTCGCGAGGATTATGATACTCCCATCAGCTGCGGCAAGATCGTATGCGTAGTCGGCGGCGGTAATGTTGCCATGGATGCCGCAAGAACAGCGCTTCGTCTCGGAGCCGAGGTCCACGTTGTCTACAGAAGAAGTGAAGCTGAGCTTCCGGCGCGTGCTGAAGAAGTCCATCATGCAAAAGAAGAGGGCATCATTTTTGATCTCCTCACAAACCCGAAGGAGATCCTGGTTGATGAGAATGACAATGTAACAGGCATGCGCATTATCCGCATGGAGCTGGGCGAGCCGGACGCGTCCGGAAGAAGACGTCCGGTCGAGATTCCGGGATCAGAGTTTGAGATCAAGTGTGACACGGTCATCATGTCTCTGGGAACATCCCCGAACCCGCTGATCTCCTCCACGACCTATGGCCTGGATGTGAACCGCAGAAAATGCATCGTTGCGGATGAAGAGACCGGTGCGACCTCCAAAGAGGGTGTTTACGCCGGCGGCGATGCCGTCACAGGCGCGGCTACGGTCATTCTTGCCATGGGCGCAGGAAAGGCTGCAGCAAAGGGCATCGACGAGTATATTAAAAACAGGAAATGATTGATCACTGATCTGTCGTAAATATCCGAGGGCCGATTCATGAAACAGTGAATCGGCCTTCTTCGTGAAACAGATAGATCTGGAGAAACTGTATGAATATAACGATCATAGGAGCAGGAAAGATCCGGGAAAAATATCTTACGGCTGCTATTGAAGAATACAGCCGGAGGCTTTCGAGGTACTGCAGACTCCGGATCACGGAAGTGGCAGATGAACCGACGCCGGATGGCGCCGGAGAAAAAGAAGAAATGCTGATCCGGCAGAAGGAAGGCGAGCGTATTCTGAAGGCGGTTCCTGCAGGAAGCTATGTGATCGCGCTTGCGATCAGCGGAAAGAGCCTTTCTTCCGAAGAGTTTTCAGAAAAGATCGACAGTCTTGCCGTCGGAGGTGTCAGCCACATCACATTCCTGATCGGCGGTTCGCTCGGCCTCTCGGATGAATGCCTGAAGCAGGCTGATTTTCATCTTTCCTTTTCGAGAATGACGTTTCCGCATCAGCTTATGCGGGTGATCCTGCTGGAACAGATCTACAGGGGATTCCGCATCATGAGAAACGAGCCGTATCACAAATGATTTGCACATAACGGTTTTCAAGCGTTTAAAATGATGATAGAATACTTTTGTTCCCGGCTGTTTTTCCGCCGGGACAGATATGTACAGAAGTACCGGTAAGGAAGCAGTAATTACATGAGCATGGTTGAACGTTCCATACAGATCGAGGCAGGACACGAGGTTAATATTTTCGGTCAGTTTGATCAGTTTATCAAGAAGATCGAAAGAGCTTTTCATGTAACTGTCATTACAAGAGAAGGTGTTACAAAGATACTCGGAAGCGAGGTGAACGCAGACTGCGCGGTTTCAGTCCTATCCAGTCTGCTGCAGCTTTCGAAGCGGGGCAACACGATCACGGAGCAGAATGTGGATTATGCCATCGCGCTCGCTTTTGAAAAAAAGGAGACAGCGATCGTTGACATAGACAGCGACATTATCTGCCATACGGTAAACGGAAAGCCTGTGAAGCCGAAAACGCTGGGTCAGAAATCGTACATTGATTCGATCCGGAAAAAGATGATCACTTTCGGGATCGGTCCGGCAGGAACCGGAAAGACCTATCTGGCCATGGCCATGGCTGTCACAGCATTCAAAAACGAAGAGGTCGGCAGGATCATCATGACCAGGCCCGCCATTGAGGCAGGAGAAAAACTGGGTTTCCTTCCCGGTGACCTCCAGAGCAAGGTCGATCCGTACCTCCGTCCGCTTTATGACGCTCTCTACCAGATCATGGGACCGGAAAGCTACGCGAAGAATTCGGAAAAAGGGCTGATCGAGGTTGCACCGCTTGCCTATATGCGCGGCCGTACACTGGATAACGCTTTTATCATTCTGGATGAGGCGCAGAACACGACCCCGGCGCAGATGAAAATGTTCCTGACGAGAATCGGCTTCGGCTCCAAAGTGATCATTACGGGAGACATGACGCAGAAAGACCTTCCCTCCGGAGCCGCGTCCGGACTTGATGTGGCTGTGCGTGTCCTTGCCAAAATAGACGATATCGGTTTCTGTTACCTTACAAGCAAAGATGTCGTACGTCATCCGCTCGTACAGAAGATCGTTACAGCCTATGAGGAATACGAGAAGAAAACGGAAGAAAAAAGACGTGTGCGTTCTGTCCGCAGCCGCGACAGAAAAAAAAGGATACTGAGGAGATCCGGAAATGACAGTTAATTTTGAAGATGAATCGCAGACAGCGCTTGAGCTTGACGCAGAAATAACCGCGCAGCAGGTCATTGCCGGCGCGCTCGACGTTCTCGGATGTCCGTATGAGGCGGAAGTAAACCTCCTGATCACGGACGAAGAGGGAATCAGGGAGATCAACAGGCAGTTCCGCCAGCTGGACGCACCGACGGATGTGCTTTCTTTCCCGATGAATCAGTTTCCCTCCGAAGGAGACTTTTCATTTCTTGAAGACGATGAAGAGGGAGCTGACGCGTTTAATCCGGAGACCGGAGAACTGCTGCTGGGCGACATTGTCATATGTGCTTCCCGTGTGATCTCACAGGCGGAAGCCTACGGACACAGCAGGAAAAGAGAATACGCTTTTCTCATCACTCACAGCGTCCTTCATCTGTGCGGGTATGACCACATGGAAGAAGAGGAGCGCGCAAGGATGGAAGAAAAGCAGAGAGAGATACTCGGCAGGCTGGGTATATCAAGATAATGATATGTAC
>CADCOP010000181.1 GCA_902803065.1 uncultured Lachnospiraceae bacterium
CGGTCTCTGTCCGGATCCTCCGGGTTCTTGGGATCGATGTTCATCTCCTCAAAATAAAGGTAGGTAAACACGTCTGCCGCCGAAAGAGATCCACCCGGATGTCCTGCCTTTGCACTGTGCACTGAAGTTACGATTCCTTTGCGAACTTCATTTGCCATCTTCTGTAATTCCAGTGTGTTCATAATGAAATCATCCTTTCTTTATATTTGATCCGGCACTGGCCGGACGCCAAATCATACATCCCTGTCCTCAAGCCTACGGTACACCTTATGGTGTCCAACGTATTTATAAGCAGGACGAATGATTTTGCTATCGTTAACAAGCTCCTCAATTCTATGCGCGCACCATCCGGATATTCTGGAGATCGCGAAGATGGGCGTATAGATCTGTTCCGGAATTCCAAGCATGGAGTATACGAAACCGCTGTAAAAGTCGACATTGCAGCAGATCGGCTTGGACAGGCGCTTACGCGATGTCAGAAGCTCCGAAGCAACCTTTTCCACCGTCTCATAAAGGGCAAATTCTTCTTCCAGCCGTTTCTCCTCTGACAGGCTCTTTGCATACTTCTTCAGGATGCAGGCTCGCGGATCCGAAAGCGTATAGATCGCATGACCCATGCCATAGATCAGTCCTGCCCTGTCAAAGGCTTCCTTATTCATGATCTTTTCAAGATATGCGCGAACCGCTCCCTCATCCGTCCAGTTTCTGACATTTTTCTTAATGTCCGCAAACATGTTCTGAACCTTCAGGTTCGCGCCGCCGTGCTTCGGTCCCTTCAGCGACCCGAGAGAGGCAGCCACCGCGGAATAGGTGTCAGTGCCGGTGGATGAAACAACATGTGTTGTGAAAGTGGAGTTGTTACCTCCGCCATGCTCAGCATGGATCACAAGCGCGATATCAAGGACCCTTGCTTCCAGTTCTGTATACACGCCGTCATCCCGAAGCATGCGCAGAACATTCTCCGCAGTGGAGAGTTCCGGCTGCGGGTACCGGATGACAAGGCTCTTATCTTTATTATAGTGCTGGTACGCATGATATGCATACACAGACAGCAGCGGCATGGTACCGATCAATGTCAGGGACTGCCGCAGAAGGTTCTCTATCGTAATATCATCGGGGTTTTTGTCATAGGAATACAGCGTCAGAACGCTTTTCTGCAGACTGTTCATGATATTGGCGCTCGGCGCCTTCATGATAACATCGCGTACGAATTTGCTCGGAAGCTCTCTGTACTGGCCAAGGAGATCAATAAATGCCCTCAGCTGCTTGTCATTGGGAAGTTCTCCGAACAGGAGAAGGTACGTCACCTCCTCGAAATTGAACCGCCTGTATTTAAATCCGCTGACCAGGTCATTGATATTGTAACCCTGGAAATATAATTCCCCGTCTACAGGAACCTTTCGTCCGCCTTTGGTCCTCCATCCGTTAACATCCGATATTTCGGTCAGTCCGGTAAGGACGCCTTTGCCGTCCGAATCGCGCAGTCCCCGCTTAACATCGTACTCCTGGTACAGGTCCAGATCCATCTTGCCTGAATTCAGACAATACCGGACCAGTTCATTCAGCTTATCATCTCGTAACTCTCTGTCTTCAAATGTGCTTGCCATTCAATACTATCCTTTACTGCTTTTATTGCTTCTTTATTGCTTCTCTATTACTTCTTAAATTACTTCTCTGCTGTTTTATGCCTTCTGACTGCTGCACTACCTTGCGAGAAGGTCCGCATACTCTCCGCCGGCTGCCTTCAGCAGATCCTGCGGCTGCAGTTCGATCTGCACGCCGATCTTTCCTCCGCTGACGACCATGGTCTCAAGACCCGAAGCGCTTTCATCCACTCTGACCGGGTATTGTTTTTTCATGCCTACGGAAGTACATCCGCCCCGAACATACCCTGTCACTGCGTTAATATCCTTCACATGGATCATCTCAACAGATTTTTCTCCTACAGACCTGGCTGCCTTTTTGAGATCCAGTTCCTCAGCGATTGGAATAACAAACACAAAATACCCGCCGCTGTGTCCCCGGGTCACAAGTGTCTTATATACCTTCTCATATGGAAGACCAAGCTGATCCGCTATTCTCAGAGCGTCTATAAACTCATCGCATTCATACGTCATAGTCTGAAACGGAATCTTCAGGCGCTCAAGGATCCGCATGGCATTTGTTTTCAATTCCTTATTTTTAGCCATTAAAACCGGTTATCCTTTTTCTTTTTCTTGTCCTTGTTTTTTCCGGTTTTGGATTTATCCCTGGAACCGTCTTTATCTTTTGACTTTTTGGACTTATCCTTGCCTTTGTCTTTTGCCTTCTCTTTTTCTTTTGCTTTCTTCTTATCGGCTTTCAGGCTCTCTTCAGCGACCTGTCTTTTTCTGACCACGGTATCATAGGAGATCGTGTCAGCAGTCATTTCGGTTTCTGCCGTTTCTGCTGCTGCTTTCGCTTTTGCCGCTTCTGTTTTTGCTGTTGCTTCTGCTGCCGCTTTTGCTTCTGCTTTTGCCGTTTCTGCTGCCGCTTTTGCTTCTGCTTTTGC
>CADCOP010000182.1 GCA_902803065.1 uncultured Lachnospiraceae bacterium
AAGCGGTATCCCTCCGGGGTAGCGACCCAGCCTTTCTGCATGGCGCCGGACGCGTTAAAGTAAAAATACCTGTTTCCGATCTTCTGAAGTCCCGTCAGCTTTGTCAGCTCAACGGACGTGTTCGTATAATAATACAGCTTTCCGCCGATCTTGTTCCACCCTTTCGTAACGGCAAAAGCCGACTGGCTGATGATCAGTGTGAGAGCCATGACAGCAAGCAGACCTGTAAGTACCTTTCTTACTGAATATTTATTCATTTCTTCTCCTCTCGCAGTACTCTTTGCGTTACACGATATTTTAGCAATTTACACTTCATAATACAAGAGAAATATTTGTATTCACTCCTGAAACAGCTCAGTTTTTATGTATTCCTTCAGGAATTCATACATCTGGTTCTCCGTCGGAGGACAACCGGCAAGCGTATGCTCAAACAGGCGCGTACAGTTTCCGACGCCCAGCTTCCCCTTTTTATTCCTGTGTCCCTGGCCTATGCATACCTTAGTATCCAGCCGGTCCAGGAGTCCGTCACGGCGAAGCATATCAAGCGCCGGTATGAGGTAAGCGTAACAGGCGCTGCAGGAATCTACCTCCTCCGCCATCTCACGAAGCTGCATCATATGCCGGTATCCTCCGGCGGCTTCTTCCGGTTTTCTGTCCGGAGGCAGCCGGTCCGGTTCCTGTCCAGGCCGGAAGGAATACTCACGCAGCATTGCCCGGTCCAGATCCATGCTTCCAAGACCCAGCTGTGCTGCCGAGCGGATATACCCTACACTTTCCGGATCGATCCCGATGACCCGGCATCCGTAGCTGTCGCAGAGTACAGGATCCGCTGCTGCGATCAGCCGGTCCTGCTGCACGGGATTTCCTCCGTCCTCAAAGGCAAGGTCACCGCAGATCGAATCGACCAGGATGAAATCCTGATGAAGCCCTGCGGAAAGATGGCCGATGGGTTCGTGGAGCCCCATGCGGTGGAACCTTCTCTTTTCGGCATTCGGGATCAGCCCCTTCATGTTCTTCAGCGCACAGGTGATCCCGGTCTGGCAGTGTCCCTTGAGCACAGGCACATTGATCAGGAATTCTATATCCAGCGCTCTTTTGCATACATTCAGCGTCAGCCCGGCGCAGTCAACGGCAGCTGAGGGTTCCTTCTGCATATCCCAGAAAGGAACGCCATATCTGCTGCAGATCCGGTCATAACCGCAGTACCTGACTGACTCCTCTGTCAGGTCCCCGACCCATGAGCCTTCCAGCAGAACGATATTGTGAAAACCGTTCTCCTGAAGGTATTCGATCAGACCCGCGACGACCTCCGGATGGGTCGTTGCGCCTTCGCTGGAGAGCACCTGTCCGAGGAGATTGGGTTTTATTCCGATCAGCGTGTCTGCGCGGGGTATCATTTTGTCCAGTCCCGCAAGCTGCAGGAGCTGTTTTGTCATCACTGTCCATTCCTGACCATACATGATGATCAGTTCATTTTTCTGCAAGCAAACCCTCCTTCATTACCTGAGCGCTCATTCCACTTGACAGAAGAACGCCGCACAAATAAAATAGGTATGTTTATACGTACATGATTATTGTATAAAATGATCATAACAGAGGTCAGAAAATGCGAAAAACAATACGTAAAAAAGAAATCATACTGTTCGCGGTCATACTCGCTGCTGCTCTCATCTCCTGGTATTTTCTCTCCAGGGACCGCTCGTCCAAAGAATACGCAAGCATTAAGATCACCGTATCCGGTGAAGATTTCGGTACATATTCTCTCGGTGAGGATCAGGTCATCAAGATCGGCGGTACAAATACCTGCCGCATACAGAACGGCCAGGTAAAAATGATCGAGGCAAACTGCCCGGACCATCTGTGCATCCATCAGCCGGCTGTCGATGAGCGGGGCGGCTTTATCATATGCCTTCCCAACGAGGTCATCATTGAAGGGATCCCTCTTGAACACAAGACGGATGAGACCGATGCCGGACTTGACGGCATTGCCGGATGATCCAGAATATCTGTTTCAGGTTACATACCGGGCTCCGGCATCTGCCGGAGCTTTTCTATTGTCTTCTCCCCTTCATACACAAGTCCGTGCATACCGGCTCTGCGGGCACCTTCCACATTGTAATCCCTGTCGTCCACGAACAGGCATTCACCGGCATTCAGGCCGTACAGCTCGCAAAGCTTTTCGAATATCTCCACATCCGGCTTGACCATCCGGACATCCGCGGAAACAACGATACCGTCAACAAGGCCTGTAAATGAAAAGGACGGCCAGTGAGCGTCCCTGAGTTCTTTCGGATAATTTGAAAGAAGATAAACTCTGTATCCCTTATTCTTCAGGTGCCTGATGATCGGCGCGGAGGTCGGGTATTCTCTTGTAAACTCCCGCTTATGGCTCCACAGCAGCTTCAGCTCCGCCTCGTTTTCAGGCATTGCCTGGCGGATCGCCTCAAGGACCTGTTCCTCCGTGACCGTACCTCTGTCAAATTCGTTCCACGCAGGCAGTTCAATCATATTCTTCCTGAATTTCGCTACCAGCTCCTCCGAGAAGCCCAGCTTTCTCGCAACATCATCCCAGCAGAAGGCGACAAGGACATCACCTACATCAAACACAATATTTCTTATCATACAGATTCCTTTCAGAAAGCACTTTTCCTTAGTATAGCATACTCATTATAAATAAAAAAGTAATTGTTGTAATAAATTCGTAATAATTACTTCGGTTGCGAAGCATGTATGCGGGTGATAGACTTAAAACAAAAAGAAAAACGGAGTAAAACCATGGCAGATATGAAAAATGAGACCAGTACATACCCCACGAGCGGCAGAGAGCCGGGATCTCAGAGAAAAAGAAGGATGAAGCGGGCAAAGCGAAAGCTCCGGATCATGCAGATCACTATTGTTCTTCTCATGATAATCATTGCAGTTCTCTCCGGCATTCTGATCTACCATCTCTTCCGGAAAAATGCTTTTCTTTCCGGAAGTTCCGCCGGTACAGGCGGAAACGTTCCGGTCACAGCTCAAACCGATACGGCCAGTATGAATCCCTCCGGCACGGATACATCCCAGGCAGACGTTCTTCCGCTGGAGACATCATCTGCCGGTGAGCAGGCAGGTTCCCTGATACAGATACCGGAAACAGAACAGACAGCAGCGCCGGAAACTGACCAGTCGGCACCGTCGCAGACTGCCGCCGGGTCGGATTCGCAGGCCGAAATGGACCAGGCTGCGATTCTTGCGGCAGGATACGACTATGACGGCGCGATCGATCTGCTTAAGGCGGTCCCCGGATATGAAAACAGCACGGATATCATGTCCCTGATATCCTCGTATGAACAGCAGAGGGACGCGTGTGTCGCTGCTGACGTTAATACCGTTCCGCATATTTTCTATCATTCTCTGGTCAATGAGCCGGATATTGCGTTCAACGCTGATATTCTGGGCAAATCCGCTGCAGACGGAATGAATGCCTGGATGACTACGGTTGACGAATTTGACAAGATCACCCAGCAGCTCTATGACAACGGATATGTTTATGTACGTCTTCGCGATCTTGTGACAGAAACGGTCAACGCGGACGGATCTGTATCATTTGCGCCGAACACGCATCTGATGCTGCCACCGGGCAAAAAACCCATTGTGCTCTCCGTCGATGACCTCAGTTATTACCATTCCTACGAAGCTGCCAGTTTCCCGGACAAACTCGTTCTGGATGAATACGGGCAGGTCAAATGCCATTACATCCGTCCTGACGGAACAGAATCCGTTGGGGATTATGATGTTGTACCAAGGCTGAATACCTTTCTCGCGGAGCATCCAGACGGAGCATACCACGGTGCCCGCGGGCTCATTGCGCTGACAGGCTATAACGGTGTGTTCGGATACAGGACGGACATTGATTACGAAGTTAAGCAGAACCTTGTAAGCGACCAGGCTGCCTGGCTTGAGAAGCACCCGGAATTCAGCAGGGATGAGGACATAGCTTCGGCAACGGTGATCGCGGACGCACTCAAGTCCGAAGGCTGGGAATTCGCAAGCCATACATGGGGCCATCTGAGCGTAACATCGCACAGTGTAGATACGCTCCGGGAGGACAACGAAAAATGGATCCGCAATGTTCAGAACATTGTCGGACCCACGGATACGATCATATTTGCCCACGGTAATGATATCGGGGACTGGACAGGTTATTCATCGGACAACGAAAAGTACGCCTATTACAGCAGCGCCGGATACCATTTCTTCTGCAACGTGGACGGCTCACAGCCCTACTGGGTGCAGATCACAGGTGATTATGTGCGCCAGGGACGTATTGATCTGGACGGATACATGCTTTATCAGGCATCCATCGGAGCGACAACGACGACCGATCACCTGATCAGGGCTTCGGAGATCTTTGATTCACGAAGGCCGACACCGGTCATTGCCAACGGCGAAAGCTGATCAGTACCAGTCCTTCGGATATTTGCCTTCATCCTTCATTTTCTGAATGGCATCCATGACAGTCTGCTTATCATCCTTATATGTGACGCCGTACCATCTTTCTCCTGTATTCAGGACGCGGATCGTAGCCTTATCTTCCTGCAGCAGCTCATTTACAGCGAAGGGAAGAAAGAACTCACATTTTAAAGGATCGGAAGGCAGGCTGTTTTCAAGGAAAACGCGGAACCGCTTTTCAAGCTCATCCATAAGACTGAGGGTGAAGCCCCACATATTCATGGATACAGGTGTTTCCGGAGATATATCGGTCCAGGTGCTTCCGTCATCTTCTGTATACGCTGCCCCGTCTCCCCTGCGGATGATCTTCGTTCTCTCGGTGATCCCCGTAAGGTACCCTTCGTCGTCCACGGAGCACACGCCTCTGGCCACATGTCCGTTCTCCGTCAGTGTGTTTCGGAGAATATAGCTGACCATCGCGTACCTGTATTTCTCATCATCTTCGTGGGAGGAAAGATAATCCCTGATCAGCGCAAAGGCTTCAGCGCCGTAATAGTCATCCGCGTTGATCACGGCGAACGGACCATCGATCATTCCTTTGCACGAAAGGACCGCGTGTCCCGTACCCCAGGGTTTGACTCTTCCCTCCGGAACGCTGAAGCCTTCCGGTATGTTTTCAAGCTCCTGAAACGCGTAAGCAACATCAATGGATCTTGCCACACGGTCCCCGATCCGTTCCCTGAAAAGAGCCTCGTTCTCTTTTTTTATCACGAAAATGATCTTGCCGAAGCCGGCGCGGATCGCGTCATAAATCGAAAAGTCAATGATCATATGTCCCTGGGGATCCACCGGGTCGATCTGCTTCAGACCGCCGTATCTGCTTCCCATGCCTGCTGCCATGATTACAAGTGCCGGTTTTCTCATATTGCTTCATCTCCATACATAAGAAATTATTTTCTGCAATCATACACCAGCCGGCAAAAAAACTCAATTGCATTTTATACCGGAGGAAGTACCTCATGCTAACGTTCGATGAAACTGTACAGTTCAGTGAAGAATACCTTGCAGCGCAGGGAATCTCACTGATGGAATCGGTTTTTTTTGATATTGAAACTACGGGCTTCAGGGCAGGATCGTCCCACCTGTACCTGATCGGAGCAGCGTACCGGTCTGAAAACGGATGGACCATACGGCAGTTTTTCGCCAGACGCCCCCAGGAAGAGGCCGAACTGCTCCGCGCCTTCAGCTCATTCCTGAAGCCCTTTTCCGTATT
Source organism: uncultured Lachnospiraceae bacterium (assembly GCA_902803065.1). Lineage (GTDB taxonomy): Bacteria > Bacillota > Clostridia > Lachnospirales > Lachnospiraceae > Merdiplasma. Next base: position 5,705 of record CADCOP010000182.1, read on the forward strand.
GATCCATTTTAACGGGGACCGCTTTGATATCCCGTACCTGCGGGAAAAGTATGAGCAGTACGCGATCCCTGACCCTTTGGCGGGCCTGGTATCCGTAGACCTGTACCATGATTTCCGCCCGCTGAAAAAACGCCTCTCTCTGACCCATATGAACCAGAAAAGCCTGGAACGGTATATCGGACTTGACCGGGAGGATCAGTATGACGGCGGAACGCTGATCAATGTATACCGGAACTACTGCAGATATGAAAAGGAAGATGATCTGAAACTACTCCTGCTGCACAACCTGGAGGACGTTAAGGGAATGCTCTCCCTGCCCTCCTTCTATGCCTATCTGCATCTGTTTGACTGTGACGTAAAAACGCTGCGTGCCGCCTCAGAGGATGTTCCGGGAAGCGCCGGCAGGAAAGATGCTGTGATCCATTTTGAACCTGGCTGCTCTCTGCCATCGCCGCTGTCTGCGGGGAATGCCATTGCCCGGATACAGATCAAAGGCAGCGAAGGCCTTCTTCGCCTTCCGGTCCTCTCCTGCGTTATGTACTATTTCTTCCCGGATCCCGCCAATTATTACTATCTGCCGGAGGAAGACCGGGCTGTGCATAAAAGCGTGGGCGCCTATGTTGACAGGGAGCATCGCAGGCAGGCTGTGGCGCAGACCTGTTATGTAAAAAAGAGCGGCTGCTTTCTTCCGCAGGCATCCCCTGTGTTCTCGCCATCCTTCCGACGGGAATATGACGATCCGGTGCAATGGGTACAAGAGGAGCTGGTCCTGGAAGCTGATACGGAGCAGCTCCGGGAATACCTGCGCGGCTTTCTCAATCTGCTCTTCTGATGATCATATGCACGTCTGCACGCCGTATAATACTATATCGTGCCTGCCCAGACGCCGTATGATCCCGTATATGCCGATCATGTAAAAAGGGAACTGTCCGCCGGACAGTTCCCTTTTATCATTCTTTTATGTAAGATCAGAATTATTCTTCTGTTCCCTCATCGAAAGTCTCTTCAACATCTGCTGCTTCATCAGCGTACTCTTCCTGTTCTCCTGCAGGCTGCTCGAGAAGCTTGATGCTAAGGCTGATCTTTCTGTCAGCTTCGTTCAGATCTACTACCTTCGCAGTGATCTCCTGTCCCTGCTTAAGAACATCTGACGGCTTGTCAACATGATCATGAGAGATCTGGGATACATGAAGCAAAGCGTCAACGCCCGGCTCAAGCTCGATGAATGCACCGAAATCAGTCATTCTGGCAACACGGCCTGTAACAACTGTTCCTGGTGCGTACTTCTCGCCTGCTGTAAGCCACGGGTTCTTCTCCGGGAACTTGAGGCTGAGGGCGATCTTCTCACCGTTGATATCCTTGATGAGGACTTCGATCTTCTCGCCAACCTTGAAGACCTTCTTCGGGTTCTCTACATGACCCCATGACATTTCGGAGATGTGAAGCAGACCATCTGCGCCGCCAAGGTCAATAAATGCGCCGAAATCAGTAACGTTCTTAACAACACCCTCAACGATGTCGCCGACCTGGATCCGCTCGAACAGCTCTTTCTGCATCTGAGCTTTTCTTGCTACAAGGATCTGCTTGCGGTCACCAATGATTCTTCTCCTTCTCGGATTGAACTCGGTGATAACAAATTCGATCTCCTGGCCGTTGTACTTCTCAAGGTTTTTCTCATATGTATCGGAAACCAGGCTTGCCGGAATGAATACTCTTGCTTCCTCAACCAGAGCGATCAGACCGCCGTTCAGGACCTGAACGACCGGAGCCTTAAGGATCTCATGTGAATTCATGGCTTCTTCCAGCTTCTTGTTGCCCTTTTCAGCAGCAAGTCTGCGATATGTCAGAAGGATCTGGCCTTCGCCGTCATTGACCTTCATGACCTTAGCTTCCATTTTGTCACCAACATGAACAACTTCACGAAGATCTACGCTGTTATCGGTCGTGTACTCAGCCTTGGTAATAATACCGTCAGCCTTGCAGCCGATATTCAGGATGATCTCATCTTCTTTGACATCGATGACTGTACCTTCGACTACCTCTCCATTGTGAATGGTTTTGAATGACTCATCCAGCATTTGTTCAAAACTCATTTCTGACATTGTTTTGAAACCTCCTCAATTAAATTGTTGGGGGTCGATGCCCCTGCTGTAATACCCACGCAACCCCTGGATGGCAATAGCCGAAAATCCAAATCAACGAGTGACTGTATGAAATATGTACTCTCGCATTCCCCTTTACAGATATCGTATAGCTTCTGGGTGTTAGAACTGTGCTTACCTCCGATCACGATCATCGCATCTGCTTCTTTTGCGAGTTCACGCGCTTCAGTTTGACGGTCTTCTGTTGCGTTACATATGGTATTCACTATATCAGAGTAATAATATCCCATTCGGACTATAATTTCAACAATTTTGTGGAATTTTTTGTAATTAAAAGTGGTCTGGCTTACGATACATATGGGGATTCCCCCTTCCAGGCGGAAATTTTCTGCCTCTTCTTCGGTTTCTATGACAGTGAAGGCACCGCTGATCCATCCGCAGATCCCCTGGACTTCCGCATGGTTTCTGCTGCCTACGATGATAATATGGGCTCCCTGAGCGCTCTTTTCACGCACGATCCTGTGGATCTTCCGGACGAAAGGACATGTCGCATCCACCAGCGTCAGGCCCTGGCCTTCGATCTGTTCATAGACAGACCTTGCTACGCCGTGAGATCGGATGATCACCGTGCCTTCATGAATACCAGCCAGTTCCTCACTGCTGCCGATGACCTCAACACCGCGGCTTCTCAGATCCTCAACAACTGTCTCATTATGAATGATCGGGCCGAATGTGTACACTGGCTTGTTTCCGGTGCGTGCCTGCTCATAGACGCAGTCGACTGCTCTTTTCACTCCGAAACAGAAGCCTGCGCTTTTAGCGACCTTGACTGTTCTCAACTGTATTCCTCCCTGTGCAGAATCTCTTCATGCCCCTGCATTTCTCGCAAGTTCGCAGATCTTTTCACAGACATCTGTGATCGTCATATGCGAAGAATCAATAAGTACAGCGTCCTCCGCCTGCTTCAGGGGCGATACCTCCCTGTTCATATCACGTTCGTCTCTCTCGGCAATATCTGCCTCGATCTCATGCAGATCGCATTCAATCCCTTTTTCCTGCATCTCCATGTATCTGCGGCGGGCCCTCTCTTCAATGCTGGCAGTCAGATAGATCTTCAGCTGCGCATCCGGAAGGATCACTGTTCCAATATCTCTCCCGTCCATGATCACATCATATTTTTCGGCGGCTGTCCTCTGCAGCTGAAGCAGCTTCTGGCGGACCTGCGGTTTTGCCGATGAGATGCTTGCCATCTGGCTGACTTCCTCCGTACGGATCAGATCCGTAACATTCTCACCGTTCAGGATGAGCTGCTGCACTCCGTCAGTGTAGCTGATCTCGACCTCTATACTGCGAAGAGCATCCGAGAGCGCCTGTTCATCTTCACAGTCCACGTGCTCCCGAATCAGGTACAGAGCAATCGTTCTGTACATGGCTCCTGTATCAATGTAAATAAAACCAAGCTCTTTAGCGGCCAGCTTCGCGATCGTGCTTTTTCCGGCTCCGGCCGGTCCGTCAATAGCAATATTAAAACCCATACTGTATGTCTCCCTCTTTAAAAAACTATGT
>CADCOP010000183.1 GCA_902803065.1 uncultured Lachnospiraceae bacterium
ATCAGACAGGTGGAGCAGGTGACCGTCGAGCCACTCGCCGAAAGGTTTTGACCGGGCATACTGTTCCTTGATCTCATCGTCAAGGATGATCTTTTTCTGTTTCGTATCCACGATCAGGATCTTTCCAGGATGCAGACGCTCCTTTCTGACAATATGGCTCTCATCCAGCGGCAGAACGCCGACCTCGGAAGAAAGGATCAGCCGTCCGTCGTCCATGACATAATACCTGGACGGCCGCAGTCCGTTCCGGTCAAGGATCGCCCCCATAACATCTCCGTCCGAGAAAAGTATGGAAGCCGGGCCGTCCCAGGGCTCCATCATGGTAGCGTAATACTGATAAAAATCTCTCTCCTCCTGGGAAAGCGTTTCATTGTGTGCCCATGGCTCCGGTATCAGTATCAGAGCCGCCAGCGGAAGGGGCAGCCCGCTCATGACCAGAAATTCCAGCGTATTGTCAAGCATCGCCGAATCAGACCCGCTCTGTGAAATGACCGGAAGGACCTTTGTCATGTCCTCCTCTGAGAAAAGGTCCGTGTGCATCGTTTCCTCGCGGGCAAGCATCTTATCTGCATTGCCTTTGATCGTATTGATCTCCCCATTGTGCACGATCAGCCGGTTCGGGTGCGCTCTGTTCCAGCTGGGCAGTGTGTTCGTGGAGAACCTGGAATGCACGATCGCGACCGCGGACATATAATCGGGATCCATCAGATCCGTAAAGAAGGTCCGCAGCTGGCCGACCAGGAACATTCCCTTATAAACGATGGTCCTGCAGGAAAGCGAAGGAATATATGTATCCACATTGCTCTGCTCAAATTCACGGCGGACAATGTACAGCATACGGTCAAAGGAGAGATCATCCTCTGCCTCCCCGGGCCTTGCGATAAACACCTGGAAGATGTCCGGCATGCACTCCCTTGCCCTGCTCCCGAGCACGGAAGGATCAGACTCCACCTTCCTCCAGGCAAGTATCGAAAGGCCTGCTTTTCTGACAATGATCTCGAACATGGATTTTGCCTGCCTCTGCTTAAGATCATCCTGCGGAAAAAAGAAGACGCCGACACCGTACTGCCGCTCTCCGGGCAGCGTAATGCCCGCTTCTGACATCTTTTTTGCAAAAAACGCGTGCGGAACCTGCGTGAGGATGCCTACGCCGTCGCCGGTCTTTCCTTCCGCGTCCTTTCCTGCCCTGTGCTCAAGATGCTCAACGATCGAAAGCGCATCGCATACGAGCTGATGACTTTTTCTGCCTTCGATATCAATGATAGCCCCGATACCGCAGTTATCATGCTCAAACGACGGGGCATACAGCCCTTCTGTCTGTATTCTTTCAAACTGACCTGACATTACGTACTCCTCCCTGCCGTCCGTATCCACCGGCCGATATCATAAAAAAAGAGGGCACTTCAGGCTCTGCGCCTGAAGCACCCTTGCTTCTGATATTGGGAAAATATTACACCATATCAGAGAGTAAATCAATTTTATTTTCTTAAGTCCTTTGCAGGATGTCCCCAGACATGTACGGCTCAATAAGCATTCTCATCAGTAGACTGAGAACAGAAGCTTTCCGTAGCTCGGGAACGGCCAGTACTTCTCAGATGTAAGCATCTCCGCTTCATCCACATAACCGCGCAGAACTTCCATCTTCGGAAGAACATCATCCCTGACAGCTTCCGATGTGGAAAGGATATCACTGTATCCGGACAGTTTTTTCAGAGAATCTTCCAGCGCCTCCACGGACTCCAGGATATAATCCGTCAGTTCGGACAGCCGCTCCATCGTGGATATTTCATAGTTGCATTTTACGCGGCTGCTCACGGATCTCATAAGCGATGTTGCCTGCGCAAGACCATACAGATACTCCTCAATGGCCGGAAGATAGTTTTTCCTGACCATGTCGACCATGGTATGTCCTTCAATATTCACTGTCTTGCAGTAGTTCTCCAGCATGATCTCGCACCTGGAATGGAGCTCTGTCTCCGTGAATACCTTATGCGAGATGAGCATGTCCATGTTCTTTTTATCAAGCAGATGCGGCATGGCATCCGCCGTTGTCTTCAGGTTCAGAAGCCCTCTCACTTCGGTTGCCTCCTTCACCCATTCTTCACCGTATCCGTTGCCATTGAACAGGATCCTCTCATGTTTCTGTATCGTCTCCCTGATCAGGTCATGCAGTCCGCTCTCAAAATCCTTTGCTCCTTCCAGCCGGTCCGCGTACTGCTTCAGGCTCTCGGCTACAGCGGCGTTCAGCATGATGTTGCAGCAGGCAATGCTGTTGGAAGAACCAAGGGACCGGAATTCAAATTTGTTGCCGGTGAAGGCAAACGGAGACGTCCTGTTTCTGTCTGTTGTATCCCTTGAGAACTTGGGCAATGCGTGCACACCCAGCTTCATGGTGACCTTCTCGGTGCCCTCGTACGGCGTATCGTTTTTGATCGCTTCCAGGATGCCTGTCAGCTCATCTCCGAGGAATACGGAGATGATGGCAGGAGGCGCCTCGTTCGCGCCGAGACGGTGGTCGTTTCCGGCTGTCGCGACAGACAGGCGGAGCAGATCCTGGTAATCATCCACTGCCTGGATGACAGC
>CADCOP010000184.1 GCA_902803065.1 uncultured Lachnospiraceae bacterium
CTCGTTGACCGACTGGTCTTCCCTTCCTATGTAATAATGGTAGAAATTCACGTCCATGTAATACAGCTTCTTCACATAGGGATAGGGCTGGAACGCGAAGATATTATCCACATAGAAGGTATGGGCAGGGAGTACGAGCCCCGAATCCAGCAATACCTGGCGGCGGTAGAAAATATTGTGCATCAGGATATACTGCGTCTGTTTCATGTGGCGCATCTTCGACCAGTCAAACACTTCGTCAACCGGGAACACGTGCCTGAAATGCATGACCTTCTTATGCTTTGCCCCGACTTTGTCATAAATAAAGTTAACAAGGAACATATCGACAGGCGTATGGTTCTCTTCCAGCTCCTTCAGCTTTGCGACTACTTTGAGCAGAGCGTCCTTATCTGCCCAGTCATCGCTGTCGACCACCTTGAAATACAGACCGGTGGCGTTTTTAATGCCGGTATTGACTGCTTCTCCGTGGCCGCCGTTCTCCTGATGTATAGCGCGGATGATGCCGGGATATTTTTTTTCATACTCGTCAGCGATCTGTGCTGTCCGGTCCTTCACCGATCCGTCATCAACGATCAGTATCTCAATGTCATCTCCTGCGGGCAGCAGGGAATGAATGCATTTCTGCATGTATGCTTCAGAATTGTAACACGGAATTGCAACTGTCAGTATCTTCATCCTACCTCCGAAGGCCCGGACGCTGCCAGGAGCGCTTCACGGCCTTTTTTTATATTCAGATATTTTGCGTATGCTTCAAATGCAGCCGGTATGGCGAATCCTGTTTCACCGCCTGCCGTTTCAAAGATGATAAGTCCGTTCCCGCTCTTCTCTTTCAGTTCTTCCACAAGCACCATATACCCGCTCATGATCCATGTTACATGGCTGAATACATGCTTTGCGTCCGGAAGCTTTGATATCCTGACCGGTTCCAGCTGAAGGCTTCTTATGTATGAGAGCACTTCTTCCTCTGTACGTTCTCCCTCCAGTCCGGGGAGCTCGTAGAGTCCGGCAAGCAGCCCTTTCTCCGGCCGTTTCCTCAGTGCTCCGTGAATGCCGTCGCTGATCACAAGTATCGTGCGGCGCTCCATCTTCCTCTTTGTCTTTACATTTCTGACAGGAATCCTGTCCGTAATACCCAGGCGGCGGCTGACGCACAGATTCTGCAGGGGACAGAGGCTGCAGGAGCAGTTCTCTCCCGGAAGACAGATGAGAGCACCAAGCTCCATCATCGCCTGATTCAGGATGCCGGGGTCTGTGGAGCCGATCACAGCCTCAAGAAGTCCTGTGATGTGCTTTTTTGTTGAATCAAGGAGTATATCTTCACTGCTTCCGGTCAGCCTGCTGATCACGCGAAGAACATTTCCGTCGACTGCCGGCACTGCCCTCCCAAACGCGATGGACGCAACAGCGCCTGCTGTGTAAGGTCCGATTCCCGGAAGTTTCAGCAGCAGTTTTTCATCCTGCGGGAATACGCCGTCATACTGCTGCACGATCACTGCGGCTGCCTTCTGCATGTTCCTGACACGGCTGTAATAACCGAGGCCCTCCCAGAGCTTCAGGAGAGTGTCCTCCGGGCATGCGGCAAGCGCGCGGACATCCGGCAGTTCGCTGATAAACCGGCTGTAATACGGTTTCACAGCCTCCACCCTCGTCTGCTGCAGCATGATCTCAGAAACCCATATGCAGTACGGATCCCTGGTCCTGCGCCAGGGCAGGTCCCTCGCCTGATCAGCGAACCAGCTGCAGAGCGGCCGGATCATACGCCCAAGCAGTTCAATGTCATCAGTGCCGCGCTCTGTCCTGCTGCTCAGCTTCATGCGTGCCTTCCTTACAGATCTGCCAGCAGAGGCCTGAGCATCAGCTGGATCTTGGAGCGCATGATGTCAAACGCCACATCATTCATACCGCTGTTGATGATGATATCAGCCCTTGCCTTCGTAGGTTCCACATACAGGTAATGCATCGGCTTAACGGTAGTCAGGTACTGCTGGACGATATTGTCAAGGTCCCTTCCCCTCTCCTTTACGTCACGCACGATTCTGCGGAGGATGCGCTCATCCGCGTCCGCCTCCACGAACACCTTTATATCGATGAGGTCCCTGACTCTGGCATCAGCCAGGAGAAGGATTCCTTCGACAAGAATGATCTTCCGGGGTTCTATGTGAATCGTCTCCTTCGACCGGTTATGCTGGCTGTAATCATACACCGGACAGTCAATCGCCTTACCGGCCTTCAGCATCTTCAGGTGCTCCACGAGAAGGTCCGTTTCCAGCGCATCCGGATGGTCATAATTTACCTTTTTTCTCTCTTCAAACGGTATATTATCCTGCTGCCTGTAATAGTTATCATGATATACAATGGAAATCTGATCCCCGAACTCATTCTTCAGTCTGTTCGTGAATGTAGATTTTCCGGATCCGGTACCACCTGCAATGCCGATAATAATGCTGTCCATAACATCATCCCTCCGTCGAAGTACTGCGTACCATTCAGGTCTTATAGATTATAGCATCCGCAGCAAAAAGGGGCAACCCCCGGCTGCCCCTGCTGCTCATTACCCGGTAAGCGGGTAGTTTTGTTTCCTGTCTCATTTCAGCGGAACAGCGGGTCCGACCTGGGCCACTGTCCCCCCTTCAACCAGCTTCCCGTCCACGACGATCGTTTCAATGATCGTCGTCTTCGGGTTCTCGATCTGGCTGATCAGCTTTTCGGCAGCGATTCTGCCGATCGTATCCGTATCCTGCGATATTGTCGTCATAGCCGGGGAAAGAAGCCTGGAGAAAAGCAGGCCGTCATATCCCGCAATGGAAATATCATCCGGGATCCGGAGGCCGCGCTCCCTGATCTCATTCATTCCACCGACACAGCTGATATCATCCGGGTACAGAATGCATGTCGGAGGCTGCGGAAGGTCAAGCAGGTGCTCCGTCACTGCTTCCGCGCCGCGGACATCCCTGTAGGCAGCCTCACATATATACGACTCGGGAACGCTTACTCCGTGCATCTGCAGTGTATGGTAAAAGCTGGCGAGACGGTTTCTCGTAACGGACGAATCCGCTCCGTGTACATAAGCAATGCGCCTGTGTCCCCTGGAAAGCACGTACTCCACCAGGTCATGCATGCCCTTTACATTGTTTGATGTCACAGCGATCCGGCTGTCAAACACATGGTCAATGGTCACCACCGGCAGACTGCTCTGCACCAGGTCCTGGATCCCGGGGTCATAGAAATCAATGCAGGCTATGACCACACCGTCGACTCCCCTGTACCTGCAGTGCTCCAGATAGCTTGTTTTCTTTGAAGCAATGTTGGATGTCACGAATGTAATATCATATCCCTGCTTCTCAGCCGTTACCTTGAAGCTCTCCAGGATGTGGGCGAAAAAGTCATGCGTAAGGCCGCTGTTTGCCTTGTCAACAAACAGTACGCCCAGATTGTATGTCTTATTTGTTTTGAGCGCCCTGGCAGAAGAATTCGGAAAATAACCAAGCCGTTCAGCTGTCTCCCTGACTTTCCTCCGGGTGGCTTCCCCGATATCGCTGTAGTCATTCAACGCTTTACTGACAGTCGCGACCGATACTCCGCACTCTCTGGCTATGTCTTTCATGGATATCATAGTATCACCTTTCAGCCTTTAACGCTGCCCGCAGCTACGCCTCCTACGATATATCTTGAGAGAAGCAGATAGACCAGGATCACGGGGAAAATGGAGAAAGCGATCGTAACATATACCTGGCCCATATCAAACTTCAGGAAATCGGCAGACCGCAGCTGTGCGATCAGGATCGGCAGTGTCTTCATCGTATCCTTATGAAGGACCAGAGCAGGAACAAAGTAATTATTCCAGCTTGATACAAAAGTAAAGATTGCCTGCACGGCAATGGCCGGCTTCATAAGATGGATCACGATCCGGTTAAATGTATAAAACTCCCCTGCGCCGTCAATTCTGGCTGCCTCGATCAGGGCCATCGGCAGATTGCTTTCCATGTACTGCTTCATGTAAAAATATGTGACCGGTGCCGCAATGCTCGGAACGATCAGCGGAATATAGCTGTCCGCCAGCTTCATCCTGTTGACCAACTGCAGGAAACCAAGCGCGGTGACCTGTGTCGGTATCATCATGACCGCAAGTATGAACGTGCTTATGAATTTTTTGAACCTGAAATCATACGCATATACCGCATACGCTGTCATCGTGGAAAAATACGTACAGAGAGCGGCGCTGCATACAGCAATGATCAGGGAGTTGATCATTCCGCGCACGATCGGAAGCGTTCCTGCCATGACATTCTGGAAATTCCTGACAAGGAATGTGCTTGGAATCGGGGTAAATCCCTTTGTCAGCTCACCGTGTGATCTGGTCGCGTTGATAAACAGCACATAAAACCAGAACAGGCACAGGAATGAAATAATGACCAGCACAACATAGGAGATCGCTCTTCTGGTATGAATGCTCAATCCCTTTGATTTTTTATTGTTGCCCATCTTTACCCTCCTACTTCTGGCTCTGCGCGTTGATGCGGAATACGATCAGCGACAGGATACCCGTAACAACAAACAGGAAAACAGACAGGGCGCCGCCCATACCGTAGTTCTTGCTGTACAGATGCTTGTTCAGATACATGATCAGCGTCATGGAAGAACGTGCCGGATCACCCGTACCGTTTGTCAGGATCTGAGGCACATCGAACATCTGCAGGCCGCCGATCAGCGATGTGATCATAACATACAGAAGGATCGGCCGCAGAAGTGGCAGCGTCACCCGGAAGAATACCTGTGTTGAAGTTGCTCCATCCACAGAAGCAGCTTCAAAAAGAGCTGAGTCAATGCCCATCATTCCGGCCATCAGAAGGATCGTCGTATTACCGAACCACATCAGGAAATTCATGAAAGCGACGAGCGACCGGACGCTCCATACATTGGACATGAACTTGAACGGTCCCTTCAGCATGCCCGCTCCGATCAGGATCGAATTGATAGGCCCGCTGTCCGCAAACAGCGTAAAGAACAGCATTGCAAACGCGGACGCCATGATCAGGTTCGGAAGATAGATAACTGTCTTGAAAAACCTCTGTCCTTTCAGCCGGAGGCCGGGATCGGAAAACCACGCTCCAAGCAGAAGGGATACAAGGATCTGCGGGACAAAGCCCATGATCCACATGATCATTGTGTTCTTCAGATAGGTCCAGATATCTCCTGATGAGAAAAGCTTCGCAAAATTGGCAAAGCCGACAAAATTCGGACCTACCTGCGTCAGCCCTGATCTGTAATTTTCAAAAAGGCTGTTGTAGATCGTGCTTGCCAGCGGTATGAGCTGGAACACCAGATATACCGCAACAAAAGGAATCAGGAAAATATATCCCCACTTGTTATAGCTGACGACCCTGCTTTTTTTCGCCCGTCCCATAGTAATATCCTCCACTTTCTTCGCAGCCGTTTACCGTCCCGCATACCGGCAGTAAACTCTGTTCCCTGTCAGATCATTTTTGTTTTTTTCAAAGAAGGAGCCTGCCCGGCTTCCACCAGGCAGGCCCCTCCGATCTCCTCACACTTCTCCTTTAAGGATCCCGCAATTAGTATGTCAGCTCCGGATACTTCTCTGTCATGCTCTTGTAGAACAGGTCAAGTGCCTCTTCATATGTTGCATTTCCGTCAAAGTAGTTCTTCATAGCCTGCTGAATGGACTCTGTGTATCCCTGATCATAAGCAGAGATCTTGGATTTGTCGCACTTCTCAGCGCCGTTGCAGAACATAGCCAGTGCGTTCTGTCCGCCAAGGACTGCATCGCCGTAGGTCTCATCAGCTGCCATAGCTTCCATAGCCGGTTTGTTGTTTACGAAATCATTGTCAGCCTTAACGATATCTGTCATGATATCAACATTTGTTGTCAGCTGGCGGATGATGTCAGCTACGAGCGTCGGGTTATCTGTTCCGGTTGCAGCTGTGATCCATGTGCCGCCCCAGCAGAAGCCCTGCGGTCCTTCAGTCGCTGCCCAGCGGCCGGAATTAGCTACAGAACCTTCAACATCAGCAGCCATGCAGAAGTCGATGAACCATGCCGGTCCAAAGTATGCGAATACCTTTCCTTCCGGATAGAAGCCCTTGCTCCAGTCATCGGACCACAGATCATAGGTATTTGTCTCTCCTGCGTCTACCATAGCCTTGGAGTCATCGATCCATGCCTTGATCTGGTCATCGATGATGATCTTTCCGTCCTGTACGAGCGGTCCTGCTACGTTATCGGAATATACACGATAGGTATCATTTACGGAAGATGTCATGAAATAGCCTGCCTCAGCCATCTTGGCAGCCGTCTCATTGAATGTAGCCCAGTCAGCAACTGCAGCCTGAACATCAGCCGGATCGTCGCTTCCGAGTACTTCAGCAGCGATGTCACGGTTGTAGATCAGAACGCCCGGGCAGCCCTGCCATGAAACACCCTTCAGGTTTCCGTTGGAGTCTGTTACGATGTCCTTTGTGTACTGATACTGATCAGCCAGCTCTTCATCTGTGATGCCCAGGTCAGCGATCGGCATTGTGAAATCAGTGTCAACATATTTCAGCGCGTAGTCAGACTCGATCAGGAACATGTCGATCTTCTCATCTGCAGCCTTGTCTGCCTGAGCAAGAAGGTTCTCATCCAGATTGTTCTGATAAGCATTGTTCTCGTTCGGCGTAATGTTCCATACGACATCAACATCACCGATCTTGCCATGGGTTCCGTCAACGACTTCATATCCCGGATAATGGTCTGTCAGGCGGCTCTTGAACTCTTCATTCCAGCAGTAGATGTTCAGCACAGAACCTTCTGCCTCTTCAGCAACAACCGGTACAGCAGCGGAAGCTGCCAGGGAAGCTACCATAGCAGATGCAAGGATGGCACTAATCACGTTCTTTTTCATTATTTGTTATCCTCCTTCATTCATTTTCTTCCTTAACAACTATTTATTTGTTTTCTCTTCCGATTTCGCGGATCCGTCTCAGCAAATGCTTACGCATCTAAAGTCCTTCATAGCATTTATGTCTGCAACGAATTCACTAAATCGTTTTCACAGTCACAATATAATCTAATTTACACTAAATTTCAAGTCATTTATCAAATCTTTTATTCATTTTACCTTTTGTACAATTTCCATGAGCCGTTTTTGTTAGATTTTTACTAATCTCAAACGTTATAGTTCGCTTTTTACCCCCTCCCGCGTGTTCTTTTTTCGAAATCGCTTTCGAGTTCTCCGTTTTTCGGATCCGCTTCACCCGCCGGACTGTGCGGCGGGATGCCGTTTTCTCCATATTCCCCTAATTTCAGGCACTTTTTTAGGAAAAACTATCTATTGATATTTATCACAAAACCGGATATACTACTTTTATAAATTTTACTTAATCGTTTTCCCGATTTTTCTTCTCAGGACAGGAATGTTATGAAAGGAGGAGATCTCTATAATGAAGTTCGGTTACTTTGACGACGACCGTAAGGAGTACGTTATCACGACTCCCAGGACACCGCTCCCCTGGATCAATTATCTGGGCTGCAATGATTTCTTTTCACTTGTCTCCAACACCTGCGGAGGGTACAGCTTCTATAAGGACGCAAAGCTGCTCCGCCTGACCAGGTACCGCTACAACAGCGTTCCCTATGACTCCAACGGTAAGTATTATTATCTGAAAGAAAACGGAACCGTCTGGAACCCGGGCTGGCAGCCGGTACAGACCGAGCTGGATTCCTATGAATGCCGTCACGGTATCGGATATTCCCGCTTCCTCTCATCTAAAAACGGGCTGCAGGCTGATCTTCTGAACTTTGTTCCCATGGACGCCTCATGCGAGATCAACCGCCTGACGATTACAAACGCATCTCCTGCCCCGAAGGATCTGCAGCTCTTCTCCTATGTTGAGTTTTGTCTCTGGAATGCCATGGATGATATGACGAACTATCAGCGCAACCTTAGCACAGGCGAAGTTGAGGTTGAAGGCTCCACCATCTACCACAAGACAGAATACAGGGAGCGCCGCAACCATTACGCCGTGTTCTCCGTCAATACAGCTGTAGACGGTTTTGATACGAGCCGCGATGATTTTCTCGGGCCTTACCGCCCGGCATCCTCGCCGCAGGCAGTAGAAAACGGAGCGTGTACGAATTCAGTTACAAGCGGATGGTATCCGATCGGCAGCCATCAGATCAATATTCATCTTGAAGCAGGCGAGTCCCGGACGTTTATCTTTATTCTGGGCTACGTTGAAAATGATCCTTCTGACAAATGGGAAGCCCCCGGTATCATTAATAAGAAGCCGGCGCATGAACTGCTTTCCCGTTTTCAGACGGAGGCGCAGGTCGAAAAGGCATTCTCGGATCTGAAGGCATACTGGAACGGACTCCTTTCGACCTATACGGTTTCGACAGACAATAAAAAGGTTGACCGGATGGTCAATATCTGGAATCAGTACCAGTGCATGGTCACCTTTAACATGTCCCGATCTGCTTCTTATTATGAATCAGGAATAGGCCGCGGCATGGGCTTCCGCGATTCCTGTCAGGACCTTCTTGGTTTTGTACACCTGATCCCTGCCCGTGCCAGAGAAAGGATCATAGACATCGCATCCACTCAGTTTCCGGATGGCAGCGCTTATCATCAGTACCAGCCGCTGACAAAGAAGGGAAACATGGAGATCGGCAGCGGTTTTAATGATGATCCGCTGTGGCTGATTGCCGCGGCAGCGGCCTATATGAAGGAGACCGGTGACTTCTCTATTCTGGATGAGCCAACTCCCTTTGACAGCGATCCCTCGACCGCGGTCCCGCTCTTCGAGCATCTGACCAGGTCCTTCAATTATACCGCGCAGCATAAAGGTCCCCACGGCCTTCCTCTGATCGGCCGCGCTGACTGGAATGACTGCCTGAACCTGAACTGCTTTTCCGATACGCCCGGAGAG
>CADCOP010000185.1 GCA_902803065.1 uncultured Lachnospiraceae bacterium
GAAGATGTTGTCTTCCGGGAAATCCGGGCAAAGCTCTGTGAACTTCGCATATTCGCCTTCAGCACGCGGTACGCAGCTGGAAACAGTATCCATGGTCATGATCAGGAGGCCAACGCCCTCTGCGCCGACAAGCTCGTTCTCGGTCGCATAGTTTGCAAGCCACTCGCCGTTCGCTTCGCCGATAACATACGCATTGATACCAACCCACGGAGCGATCTTGTTGCCGTCTGCATCCTGCAGAGCATCATCAGCCGCAACGATCGGGATGCCTGCTGCGGAAGCTGCGTCAACAGCTGCCTGTGACAGTGTCTGGTCCGGGATACATGTAACGATACCGGAAGCATTGTTAGCTACTGCATTGTCGATGTCCTTCAGATACTCTTCCGGGCTCATCTTAGCGTCAACATAGATGAACTCGCCGCCGAGAGCTTCAACAGCTGCCTGTGCAGCAGCACCCTCGTCGATGAACCAGGTCTGGTCACCGGCTTTGTAAATGCCGTAAACAACCAGCTTATCTTCTGCATAAGCTACTCCGCAAGCCATACCTGCGACCATTGCCGTAGTCAGTGCAAGGCTGATCAGTTTCTTCATCTTCTTCATCACTTTTCTTCCTCCTTGTAAATACATTACAGTTTTCATACTAGTGGTCAACGGGTTACTTTATGTCCACTGCCTCCGCGGCAGGGGTGTACACATTTACTGCCGGATCATATGGCGCGGCTGTATCAGCCCAGGTTCTTCATGCTGGCTTCGAGGAGCTCTTTCTCTCTTCTCTGCTTACGGATGTAGTCAGATGTCAGGGCGAACAGGAGCAGCGCGCCTCTGGCTACATACTGCCAGAAGGTCGATACATTGACCATGATCAGACCGGTGTTGAACGCCTGGATCAGGAACACGCCGAGAATCGTTCCGAACATGTCGCCAACGCCGCCCGCGAAGGATACGCCGCCCAGGATAACACCGGTGATGGCATCGAACTCAAGGTTGACGTTCGCTGCAGGCTGTCCGGAGTTCATGCGGGACGAGAATACGATACCGCCCAGAGCTGTCAGCATGCCGATCAGGACAAAGCTTCTGCGGATGATCCGGTTCGGGTTCAGACCTGCCAGACGGGCCGCTTCCTTGCTTCCGCCGATGGCGTATACACTGCGTCCGAATTTGGTCTTCGCAAGGATAAAACCGAAGACGACGTAAGCCAGGATCATGAGCCACACAGAGACCGGGATGCCGATGATGCGGAGTTTTCCGATGGCCAGGTATGCCTTGTTGGCGATGGAGATCGGTTTGCCGCCGCACATGATGTAGGCAAATCCGCGGACGATGTTCTGCGTTACCAGGGTCGCTATGAATGCCTCCAGCTTGATCTGGTTGACCATCCACGCATTGAACTCACCGACGATCAGTCCGCCGAGAAGGGTGATGGCAATGGCCAGGATGATCGGCACTCCCTTTGAGAGAAGGAGCGCTGCAAGCACGCCGCTGAATGCAGCCAGGGAACCCGGTGACAGGTCATTCTGTCCGGCAATGATCAGATAGGTGTGCCCGACGGATACAAGTCCGACCAGGGACATTGCTACCATCAGGTTGATGAAGTTTGTCATTGTAAAGTAATTCTTATTCAGGGAGGTGAACAGGATGAACACCACAGCGATCGCTCCCAGCAGGATCAGCTTGTCACCGCCGATAAAATCCGTTATCTTTCTCTTCTGAGCAGTCCCTTTTTCCATGTCATTCCTCTCCTATCATTCCAAGGCTTAACAGCTTATCTTCCGTAGCATCCTCACGCATGACTTCTCCCGCGACCGCGCGGTCCCGCATCACTATGATCCGGTCCGAAAGTCCTATGATCTCAGGAAGCTCCGAGGAGATCAGGATAACGCCGAGCCCCCTCTTCGCGAATTCACAGATCATTGCGTAAAACTCTGCTTTCGCGCCAACATCAATACCCTTCGTAGGCTCGTCGAGGATCAGGACCTTCGGCTCTGTGGCGATCCATCGCGCCACGATGCATTTCTGCTGGTTTCCTCCGGAAAGCTCTACGATCTTCTTTTCGGGTGAAGGCGTCTTGATCCGGAATTCCTCTATGCCGTGCGCCGCCACCTCATCCTCCTTCTTCGAGGAGATCACGCCAAGCGCGTTCGCGTTTTTATCCAGCATCGAAATATTGATGTTTCCGGAAACACTTAAGTTGCTCAGGATACCCTGAAGCTTTCTGTCCTCCGGCACCAGAACGATGCCGTTCTTCATGGCCTCATACGGGGATCTGCTGTGGATGGGTTTCCCCTCCAGAAGGACTTCGCCGCCCTTCATCTTATCGGCCCCGATGATCGCACGCATCACCTCGGTGCGTCCCGCGCCGACCAGCCCGGAAAATCCGAGGATCTCACCGCGGTGAAGTTCAAAGGAAACCGGCCTTACAAGGTCTGAGGATACGTTCTTTACTTCCAGGAGCACATCTCCTATCTTTTTATTTCGGTCCAGTCCGCTGAAAATATCGCCCAGGTCGCGTCCGACCATCATGCGGACCAGCTCTTCATCCGTCACTTCGCCGGTCTTTACCGTAGCGACATACCTTCCGTCCTTGAAAATAGCGACCTTGTCGGCGATACGGCGGATCTCCGCCATACGATGGGAAACGTAGATCACGATCTTACCTTCATCGCGCAGCTTCTTGATGATGGCAAACAGGCTGTCGATCTCAGCATCGCTGAGACTGGCCGTGGGCTCATCAAAGCAGATGACCCGGAGATTCTCACGGCTGTAGGCCTTCATGATCTCGACCATCTGCTGGTACGCAATGCTCAGATCCTTGACCTTCGTGGTCGGGCGGATGGGAAGGCCGAAATCGTTAATGATCTCCTGCGCCATGTGGTTAGCCTTGCGAGTATCAATAACGCCCAGGCTGTTTGCAGGCATTCTTCCCAGATAGATGTTCTCGGCGACAGAAAGCTCCAGAAGGATCTGCCGTTCCTGATAAATAATACTGATGCCTTCCTGAATTGCCTCGTGCGGCGAACGGAAATGCTTCTGCTCACCATCCAGCAGATATTCGCCGGAAGTCGGCTGATAGTCTCCGTTCAGCGTTTTCAGAAGCGTTGATTTGCCAGCGCCGTTCTCACCGAGAAAAGCCAGGACCTCCCCGCCGAACGCCTGGAACGAAACATCATCCAGCGCTTTAACACCAGGAAAATATTTCGAAATATGTTTGAACTCAAGCACACTTCTCATGTTGTTGCCCCCTGCTCTGTGATCCGTTTGTGCAGTGCCCGCATTCTGCCGCGCCCGTCAGGGTACAGCTTCAGCGGCTGTTTTCATTATATGCTCAGGCCATGCGGATTTCATTACCTAAAATTGCCGTAGAGTTTTAAAAAATTGCTTTTTCTTTATTCAGTATTTTCATTTCGCCATACAGCCAGTATAGTATTATTATGGTAACTTGTCCATATTTCCGGACTTGTTTATTGCCGATTTGTTAATAATAACAACAGGCGCAGAGCCTGCATCATTTCTTCGTTATATAAAGGAGTCAACCGGCGTTATGAAGCTTTTAAAAAAACAAATTCTTCCGGATGCGTATGATACCCCTGCTTTTCTGGTCACTCTTTCATCCCCTGACGGCTTTTCCGTCACGTTATGCTCCGCCGGCGCAGCCGTGCGCGCCATCCTCTGCCCTCAGCCGGACGGTTCACTTAAAAATATTGCTCTGTCTTTCGCGGATGATGCCGCGTACGCAGGAAACAGCCTGTACGCCGGCGCCGTGCTTGCCCCTGCCGCGGGGCGCATCAGCAACGGAATTCTGCCCCTGCCCGCCGCGCAGGGCACTGGTGGTGGTGATGGCCGTGATGCCGGTGACGGTAATGGTGGTAATGATGGCCGTGATGCCGGTGACGGTAATGGTGGTGATGATGGCCGTGATGCCGGTGACGGTAATGGTGGTGGTGATGGCCGTGATGCCGGTGACGGTAATGGTGGTGATGACATTCGTGAAACATCCCGGAAGCGCATATTCCATCTCACCAGAAATGAAAACGGTGTTCATACGCTTCATGGAGGCGCCGGGAATGCTTCTTTCAAAAACTGGGAGATCGCGGAGACTGCCTGTTCCCAGGAAGAGGCATCCGTTACTTTTTCACTGACCCTTCCCGACGGTCTCGACGGCTTCCCGGGCAACCGACGCCTGACCGCCGCCTACCGGCTGACTCCCGGGCATTGCCTGGAGCTTACGCTTTCAGCCCTTTCAGACAGGGAAACGTATATTGACATGTCTTCCCACACATACCTTAACCTCTCCGGCATTTTCGGAAGGGATGCTCTCGATCACGAGCTGCAGATCCGTTCGCGGTACGTCGCGGTCAACCGTCCGGATTTCATACCGGAACGCATCGTCCCGTCCAAAGACTCGCCCTTCGACTTCAGCACGCCGTGTTCTCTCAGGGAACAGATGGAAAGATACCCGGACGATCCGCAGCTGAAAGGCAACTGCGGCTGGAACCACTGCTTCGTTCTTGAGAGGGAAGATGGTGAGGATCCCATGGCTTCACCGGTCCTTCTGTGCAGCTGCCCCGGAAGCCCCGTACTCCTCCGGGCATACACGGATGCTCCCTGCATGGTTCTCTACTCAGGCGGATACATAGAAAATGATCTGCCCCTGCTCTCAGGATTCTCCCGGGAAGACCCCCTCACCCTCTCGCGGTCACCCGACATCGTCCGTTCTGTGCCTTCCTGCGGACTCGCATTTGAGTTCCAGGGCTACGCAGATGCTCCCGGCGGCCACGGCTTCCCGTATCATCTGACCCCTGCCGGCCAGACATGGTCCCGCAGGATCCGGTGGGAGTTCCGGCAGGGTGGCTGAGGCAGCGCGCCAAAACCGGACCACGGCCGTTTGCAAATGACAATACCAATCATCGCGGCGGCGCTCACGCGACAAATACGGTCGATACGCAGGAATTCATGATCATGCCGGTCGGCGCTCCTTCCTTCAGGGAGGCCCTTCGCTGGTGCGCGGAAGTTTTCCATGCCCTGGCAAAGATCCTGAAAGGAAAAGGTCTTGCAACCTCCGTCGGAGATGAGGGCGGTTTTGCTCCCAATCTTTCGTCCGATGAAGAAACCATCGAGACGATCCTCGAGGCTGTAAAAGC
>CADCOP010000186.1 GCA_902803065.1 uncultured Lachnospiraceae bacterium
CCCGCGTTCAGCAGCGTATAGGCAATGAAGAACCAGGCATACTGAGCAGTAGCTCCCAGACCCGCGGGGATGCAGAAGATGGCGACAAGACAGACGGCACAG
Organism: uncultured Lachnospiraceae bacterium; assembly: GCA_902803065.1. Lineage (GTDB taxonomy): Bacteria > Bacillota > Clostridia > Lachnospirales > Lachnospiraceae > Merdiplasma. Next base: position 103 of record CADCOP010000186.1, read on the forward strand.
CCAAAGTAACCATAAAACATCCAGGGGCGGGCTTTTCCCATTTTCGAATGGGTTTTATCGATCAGGGAACCGAAGAAGATATCGCTTATCCCATCGAAAAGTTTGGATACGGCGATCAGAGTGCCCACAATGCCCGCGTTCATGCCGACGGTATCTGTCAGGAAGATCATGACAAAGGCTGAAAGCAGGGCATAGACCACGTTTCCTGCTATATCTCCGGAACCATAACCGACTTTGTTATACCATTTCAGATACGTTTTTTCATTTGTCATATCTTTATTTTTCCTCCTCAGAACAGTTTCAAAAGAAACGAAAACTGATATTCATCATCATCGATCTGATATGCTTCGGACAGCTCTGGGCCGCAGCTGTTTGAACCGATACCGGCCATTTTGTGATCTATGCAGAGAACCGTATCGCCACACGGAACAAGCTCATAATTGTGACGCCTGTTTTCCAGCTCCTCCTGTGTGTAAATGGATGCCTGGAATGAAAATGTACTGCCGTTTCCGGAGGATACAGCCAGGGAATGACCTTCTCCTGAAAGGCGGACAAGATCACAGCCGCAGTGGCTGCCATTTTCCTGAGGCCTTATGTAATCTTCGTGCAGGGCATGCAGCGGGGCGCTGAAATTGCCGTGCCATCCGCTCCGGCACTTGTCAATGTAGCTTTCATTCGGTCCGATGCCGTAATAATCGACCCAGTCAAGTGCCGGGCAGAGGAACAGACGCAGACCGATCCGGGGGAGGGTTCTGATCTGCCGGTCTTTCTCTGCATGGAAATCCATACGTATGGTTCCGTCTCCGGAAATGCAGTATTCTGTCATGAGCCGGAGTATCGGCTGCACCGACACGGCAGCAACAGACTGACGGATCCGGATGAGAGCAGAGCTGCCTGTGATCTGCCAGGTTAATTCATAGGCGCGGGTGATGGTATGATCCAGACGTTCCCATTTCCAGAGATCAGCGGCCTTCCTGTCGTTGTCAGTCGGCGCCCGCCAGAGATTATAATCGACTGGTTTTGTCAGAAACTCTGTGCTGCCTTTGCGGAGGGAAGTAAAGCAGCCGGTAAGCATGTCCAGCTGATATTCAAAATCCGTGCCGGAGATCCGCAGTTCGGATCCTTCTTTCCGTATGGAAGGAACACAGGCTTCTTTGAGGTTTTCTTCTTTATGGCTTTTCTCCGCAAAGAGACTGCGTGCTTTCTGATTCCGCCCGTCGGCATTTTCTATGGGGATCTCGTCAAATCCCAGCATATGTCCCTCCGGCAGTCCTGCGGCCGCTTTCTTCAATGCATACCGGATGATCAGAAAGCATCTGCCCGCGGTGGGGATTCTGAGGTCCAGAGGGACAGAGGCAGAAGAGTGCGGAGGGACAGGAGGAAGCGGCAGTGTTCCCTTCTGAACCGCATCTCCATCCACAGTCAGGCAGAAAGAGGCAGAGGCAGAGGAAGACAGTTCCAGGAAATCCCAATGATTAAACAGGGTCAGGGTGCTGCTTACCGCGTCAAAGGCAGCGCGGACCGGGCGATGGACATTTTTATATTCGTACAGACCGGGATGAGGCGTTCTGTCAGGACCTACAAGGCCGTCCAGACAGAAGTTACCGTCATGCTGCAGTTCTCCGTGATCTCCGCCATACCAGTACATGGCTTTGCCGTTACCGGAAAGGCCTTTGAAGATGGCATGATCGCACCATTCCCACACAAAGCCTCCGCACAGGCCGTCATATTTCTCAGTCAGGTCCCGGTATTCCTGAAGATCTCCGGGACTGTTTCCCATGGAATGACAGTACTCGACCAGAAGGAGAGGCTTATCCGGTTTCGTACGGAAGTATTCGGTAATCTCTTCAAAGGCCGGATACATTCTGCCAAACAGGTCAATGTCAGAGACATCATATTCCCGGTCAGAGGGCAGGTAGTAGGCGCTCTCGTAATGGGTGAGTCTTGACGGATCCGTCTGTTTTGTCCACCTTAGGGCTTCCTCGAAGGTACAACCGTAGCCGCACTCATTTCCCATGGACCATACAAGGATGGACGGCCGGTTCCGGTTTCGAAGGACCATGGAAGATACCCGGTCCAGGGTCGCCCGGATAAAATCCGGATTATCCGCGATCCGCTCATGGGAGAGCTTCATCCGCTCAGCATAATCATCTTCCGTGAAATACAGGGGAGCGGTCCCGTGGCTTTCATTATCAGCTTCATCTATGACATACAGCCCGAGCTCATCACAGAACTGGTAAAAATAAGGAACATTCGGATAATGGCTTGCGCGAACCGCATTAAAGTTATGTTCCTTGATCATCCGGAGATCTTTGAGAACATTTTCCCTGCATACAACGGAACCTGTGACCGGATCAGATTCATGCCGGTTCACGCCCCTGAATTTGATCGGGGCACCGTTTAGCAGAACTTTGCCGTCCCTGACACAGATCTGTCGGAAACCGACCCGCTCCCGTATAACTTCAGAATCCGTTTCTATGATCAATGTATACAGGCTGGGAGTTTCCGCGTTCCAGAGAAAAACCGGATCCACTTTCAGGGTGGCTTCTGTGCACGAACTGAGGTGATAACAGACAGCCCGCGCACATGCTGAATTCCGGTTCTGCGCCAGGTCTTCGTCTGCAGCCGGGTTCCGGTTCTGCATCAAGCCTTCATCGTTGGCTGGTCTGCGGTCATGAGTCGATCCTTCATCTCCGGCCGGCGTATCGTAAAACAGCTTCAGCCGGACCGGGATGGGTTCCTCTGAAAAACAGAACCGGATGTTTAATTCTGCTGACAGCAGATCTTCCGAAAGCTGTGTCGTGATCACATAGTCGGTAATATGCTTCCGGGGCCGCCGGATCAGAAAGACATCCCGTATGATTCCGGAAAACCTGAATTTGTCCTGATCTTCCAGATAGGAGCCATCACACCATTTCAGAACAAGGACTGCGAGAATGTTTTCGCCTTCCATCAGAAGGTTGGTCACATCAAATTCCGATGTGTGATGGGTGACCTGGCTGTAACCGACATAAGAACCGTTCAGCCATACAAAAAAACAGGAATCCACGCCTTCGAAATGCAGGAAAGTCTTCGGTGCTTCCGGATCCGGTTCCCAGAAAAATCTGCGGATGTAAGCACCGCAGGGATTCTGCTGCGGAACATATGGCGGGTCAAAGGGAAAAGGGTAACGGATATTAGTATACTGAGGCGTATCATATCCCCGCATCTGCCAGCAGAACGGTACGGTTTCCTCTGCCCACCCGTCACCGGGGCAGTAGTCCCTGCGATAGAATTCATCTTCAAGATCCAGTACGCTCGGATAATAGCGAAAGAGCCAGCTGCTGCCGCTCAGCATCTGCAGCCGGTCCGCTTCTTCCCGGCTCTGAAAGCCGGTGATACCGCCGATCTTCCGGGATGTTGGAATAAAGTAGCTGTGAACCGGCATTGTATTCTGATGCAGGACAGACAGATTTTCATAGAATCCTGGTATCAGCAAAGTGTCACGCTCCTTTCTGCCTGAAAGGCAAATCTACAGAAATCCCCCTC
>CADCOP010000187.1 GCA_902803065.1 uncultured Lachnospiraceae bacterium
CAAATAGCACATCTAGCCATGTCAGCACCTCCTTGAAACATTCTAAGTCCATCCGATATTGACAGACCTGCAACGTACGTAATTTTAGCAGATATCAAAGCGCATTGCAAGCACTTTTTCAGAATGTCTCTTCTTTTTTACCGGCCTCCCGGACAGCATCCTTAACCTCCGGTTCTTCATCTTTTCCGGCCTTCAGGCGGTTGACAAGTTCAGGCACGAGATCGATCAGCTTGCTCAGGCCATCCTGGCTTTTGATATTGACCAGACGCGTTGAACCGTCTTTGATCACAAGAACTGCCGTGGGAGTGATCTTACCTCCCATGCCGCCGCCCCCGTTATGCCTCTGCGGTTCATTTTTCGCTGATGCAGCACAGCCGAAAGTCACATCAACCAGCGGAAGAATCGTTGTTCCGCCAACGCGGATCGCTTCACCCACAACCGTTTTTGTCGTAATAAAATCCTCCATGCCACGAAACAGAGCCTCGACCTGTCCCTGGAAATTCTCAGCCATGATGTACCTCCCTCTTACTTTGCTCCTGCTTTCTTTTTTGATCTGCGAATGGTCCGTATTAATCTCCAGACCTGTCTGTCAAACGCTGTCCGTATCAGAAAGACCAGCGCATGGATAAACCGGATATGTCCCCGGATACGGCAGTCTGTCTCCAGAACTCTCTCATTGAATTCCGGTTCGACTGAAAAGCTGCGTGATCCTGCCGGCAGTGCCAGATAGATCACACCGGTCAGCTCTCCTGTCAGATCGGGCGCGCCTGTGCCGAAATGAAGGTAACCGCTGATCTTTTTCGGAAGAAAATGAGACAGCATACGCATCAGCCTGCGCAGCGTCCGCATATACAACCCTCTCGAATCCTCGCTGATAAAGGGTTCTGCCTTGCGGAAGAGTCCTTCGATCTTCCTCTCAGCCTTATAGACCGCGTCATCAATGCGGTCTGCCGTGTCAAATACCGACTGGATCAGACCGGCGATCCGCATTGGTATGGAAGCGATCCATTCACCGATCTTATTTCCTTTATCTTTTTTCCGCGGCGGATCTTTCTTCTCATGCGCCTTGGCGGAAGCTTTCTTTTCTGGTTTTGTTCCTGCCTCTTTTTTTGCCGCTTTTTTCTTCCCGGTATCTGTTATTACAGGTTTTGTCTCTGCAGTATCCGGTGCTGTCTGCTGCATTGTGACTGGTCCTGCTTTTCCTGTATCTGCCTTCGGCTGCTCTTTTGCTGCCGGTCCCGCTTTTCCGGTATCTGTTTCTGACTGTTCTTTTACCGGAGTTTCTTCCCCGGCGGCATCTGCTCTGACAGTTTCTTCCCCGGAAGACGGATCCGGTCCACTGCTCTTTTCCGGTATGTGTATCTCCTTCAGCCTGAATGTCAGTATGCGGAGAAGAACTGTGACTGTCCCCTGATCGTAGGACGCCTCTAATCCAATGAGGCGAAGCAGCCAGGTCAAACTCGCAAAAGCACGCGCCTCCCGGATGGAAGAGGTTTCTTTGACGCCTCGTACATCATATCTTAAAGGTACGAACAATACGAGCAGAAGTATAAGAAGAATGAGTCCCAGAATAACGAGCAGAGCGATTCCGATGATCTTCAGGACAGTCAGAAGTATAGTAAGAATCACACTCATGGCACTGCCTCTTTTTCCTTCTCTGCCTGCCCGCTCTGCCTGCCGGCACCCCCCAGGAAATAGGAGCGCAGATCAGCGCCGCCTGTCTTTCTGACACAGTCAAGCGCCATCTGTTTCACCAGACTGATCGCTTCACGCCTGTCAGCGGCTGCGCCCACCGCGAGGATTTCCTTCTCCCGCAGGTAACTGCGGCACAGGTCCCTCATATGCCTGATATCGAGCTGGTCTTTTCCGTTAACTGCTATCGTGATCACAAAAGCCGAGCCGGTATAGGTGCCCTGGCTGATCTGAGCCGCAGTCGCAGCAAGGTCCTCACGAAATCTCTTCCCTGTATACAGTTCCGAATACCAGGTCACTCCCATACAACTCTCCCGCAATATCATTAAAAAACACCGCGGCATAATACCATCGTTAAATTGTATTATGCCGCGGCCACTCAGACCCTGCTGTCTCTGATACCCCAGAGATTCTTTCTCTTCAGATCAAGATACTCATTGTATGCTTTTTCGAGTATCATCTTTTCATTGGAAAATTTGAGAAGATGATAAGCCTCATGATACTTATAGTAGCCTGAATCAACAAAAAA
>CADCOP010000188.1 GCA_902803065.1 uncultured Lachnospiraceae bacterium
AGGTTGAGGAAGTATAATAGGAGGTTCTGTTATGGATTTATCAAATTTGAGCCCGGCTGAGGGTTCCGTTCAGAACGGAAACTTCAGAAGAGGCCGCGGACATGGTTCAGGCAACGGCAAGACAGCCGGCAAGGGCCATAAAGGACAGAAAGCCCGTTCTGGAGCAACAAGAGTAGGTTTCGAAGGTGGTCAGATGCCTCTTTACAGAAGACTTCCGAAGAGAGGCTTCAAGAACAGAAACAGACTTGAAATCGTTGCAATTAACCTGGGCGAACTTGAAAGATTCGAGGACGGTGCAGAGGTTACGATCGATGCACTGCTTGAGCAGGGTGTGATCCGTCATGCCCGTGACGGCGTTAAGATCCTCGGCAATGGCGAACTGACAAAGAAGCTGAACGTTAAGGTCAGCGCTTACAGTGCCAGTGCCAAAGCTAGAATTGAAGAGCTGGGTGGAAAAGCTGAGGTGATCTGATGTTAAGAACACTTCGAGATGCATTCAAAATCAAAGACCTTAGAAAAAAATTATTGTTCACGTTCCTGATGCTTGTGGTCGTCAGACTGGGTTCCCAGCTGCCGATCCCCGGCGTCAACCGCAACTATTTTACACAGTGGTTCGCGAGTCAGCAGGCAAACGGCGCATTTAATTTCTTCTCCGCTTTTACCGGCGGTTCCTTTGAAAGAATGTCCATTTTTGCTCTGAACATTACTCCGTACATCACATCTTCCATTATCATGCAGCTTCTCACGATCGCGATCCCGCAGCTTGAGGAAATGCAGAGAGATGGCGATGACGGACGTAAGAAGATTCAGAAGATCACCCGTTATCTGACAGTCGGCCTTGCGCTCTTTGAGAGTATTGCAATGGCGATCGGCTTCGGAAGACAGGGACTGATCGAGAACATGAATTTCCTGAACACGATCACCGTTATTGTTGCGCTGACAGCAGGATCCGCATTCCTTATGTGGGTCGGTGAACGTATTACGGAAAAGGGTATCGGCAATGGTATTTCCATCGTCCTGATGATCAACATTCTGTCCCGCGTTCCGCAGGATATCTCTACGCTGATCAATCAGTTCGTTACCTCGCAGAGCAACATTGCGAAGGCTGGAGTTGCGCTGATCATTATTCTTGCGGTTATCGTAGCTACGATCATTCTGGTCATCATCCTGAATGACGCTATCCGCAGAATTCCGGTTCAGTACGCTAAGAAGGTACAGGGAAGAAAACTTGTAGGCGGACAGTCTTCACATATTCCGCTGAAGGTCAACACCGCCGGTGTTATCCCGGTCATCTTCGCTTCCTCGCTGATGTCCATTCCACAGATCATTACATCGTTTGTAGGAAAGACCCCGTCGGGTGTATTCGGAACGATCCTTGGCATGCTGAATCAGAATAACTGGTTCAACTTCAGGGCTCCGGTATATTCGATCGGTCTGATCCTCTATGTCGTACTGATCATCTTCTTCGCGTATTTCTATACTTCCATCACCTTCAACCCGATCGAAGTAGCAGATAACATGAAGAAGCAGGGCGGTTTCATTCCGGGTATCCGTCCCGGCAAACCGACCACAGAGTATTTGAATAAGATCCTTGGATATATCATCTTTATCGGAGCTGTCGGCCTTACGATCGTAGTTCTGGTACCGGTCTTCTTTAATGGTGTGTTCCATGCTTCCGTATCATTCGGCGGAACATCCATCATCATTATTGTAAGCGTTATCCTGGAGACAATTAAACAGATCGAATCTCAGATGGTTGTCCGCAACTACAAGGGATTCCTGAACGATTAATCAGTGTACCGGAGCTGCCGTATATTATTCAGCCCAGTCGGGGAGACCCGCCTGAACCAGGCCGCGCGAGCGAGTCTGAACAGAATATATGCGGCTGCTCCGAGTACACTTGATTTGTATTTATGATCATGCAGCATACCGTGTCAACTTCTTACATTAAGCCGCACAGCGGCGCGGAGGAAATTTGTTATGAAGATTATTATGCTGGGAGCTCCGGGCGCCGGAAAAGGTACACAGGCAATCATGATCTCCGAGAAGTATGGTATTCCGCACATTTCAACGGGTGACATTTTCCGCGCGAATATCAAGAATGGAACGGAGCTTGGCAAAAAGGCCAGGGAGTATATGGATCAGGGACTTCTGGTTCCGGATGAACTCACCTGTGACCTCGTCGTTGACAGAATCAGCCGTGACGACTGCAGCAAGGGTTACATTCTGGATGGTTTCCCGAGAACCATTCCGCAGGCGCAGGCTCTTGACCGTGCTCTTGAAAGAATGGAAACATCCATCGATTACGCTATTGATGTCGATGTTCCGGATGAGAATATCGTAAACAGAATGAGCGGACGCAGGGCCTGCCCGGGATGCGGAGCTACTTACCATGTTATGTTCAGAGCTCCGAAAACTGAAGGCATCTGTGATGAGTGCGGCGAAAAGCTGATCGTCCGTGCGGATGATCAGCCCGAGACTGTACAAAAGCGCCTTACGGTCTATCATGACCAGACGCAGCCGCTGATCGATTATTATGATAAGAAGGGTATCCTTAAGACAGTTGACGGTACAAAACACGTTGACGAGGTTTTTGGCGATATCACAGCCATTCTTGGTGAGTAATCATGCCGGTAACGATCAAGACCCCGCAGGAGATCGAAAAAATGCGGGAATCCAACAGACGTCTGGAAATAGTACATGATGAACTTGCGAAGATGATCCAGCCCGGCATATCAACGCTGGATATCAACAGGGAAGGAGAGCGGCTGATCCGTGAACTCGGAGGCGTGCCCAGCTTCCTTCATTACAACGGATATCCTGCATCGATCTGCGTTTCCGTGAACGACGAAGTCGTTCACGGTATTCCGAAAGCTGACAGAATACTCCGGGAAGGGGATATCGTCAGCCTCGACGCAGGAATGATCTGGGAAGGATATCATTCGGACGCGGCAAGAACGCACGCGGTAGGGAAAGTAAGTGACAAGGCGGCGCGTCTCATCCGTGATACGGAGGAATGTTTCTTCCACGGCATGGAGTTTGCCAGGGCCGGGCATTATCTTTATGAAATATCGGCAGCGATCGGTGATTACGCTGAAGGACTCGGATACGGAGTCGTCAGAGATCTGACGGGGCACGGGATCGGAAAATCAATGCATGAGGATCCGGTCATTCCGAATTACAGACAGAAGCGCAGCGGGATACGGCTCGTGGAAGGCATGACATTAGCCGTAGAGCCGATGATCACGACGGGCACCTGGAAAGTGCGGTGGCTGGATGATGACTGGACTGTAGTAACGGCAGATCATTCGCTTGCGGCGCATTACGAGAATACGATCCTGATCACAGACGGCGATCCGGAAATTCTAAGCCTTACTAAAGGCCGCAGGCACCCGGAGGCAGGATGAGAGAGATAAAGATCACAATGCTCTGCCGGTCGCTGGCAGGGCATGATAAGGGAAAAGTCTTTGCGGTTCTCGGAGAAGAAGGAGAATATCTGCTGATTGCCGATGGCAGAGGCAGGAGCGCCGAAAGACCGAAACGCAAGAAAAGAAAGCATGTACAGATCATAGTGCATCTGCCTGAGGCAGCCGCCGAAGCAGCCGCTGCGGCAGAGCAGGATGCGGATATCAGAAAGCTTCTGAAAGTATATAAACAAGAAAATGACAACAGGAGGTCATGAATGTCCAAGACAGACGTTATCGAAGTAGAAGGTACAGTACTTGAGAAACTGCCGAACGCCATGTTCCGCGTGGAACTTGAAAACAAGCATGTCGTGCTTGCGCATATCAGCGGAAAGCTCCGCATGAATTTCATCCGGATCCTGCCGGGCGATAAGGTCACACTGGAACTCAGCCCGTATGACCTGACAAAGGGCAGAATTATATGGAGAGACAAGTAATTTCCACTTGCATTTCAAAAAACCGTATAGTATAATGCTAAACGTATCTTTGCGGGCGCAATGATATGTTTGTATTGTTGCGCTTCAAAATGAGAATCATGGAAGGAGGACTATCATGAAAGTTCGGTCATCTGTGAAACCCATCTGTGAAAAGTGCAAGGTAATCAAAAGAAAAGGAAGCATCATGATTATCTGCGAGAACCCGAAGCACAAACAGAGACAGGGTTGATCAAACAAAAAAAGTAGCGGAAACAGTCGGTTCATGCTGACTGATTCAATATACGATGAAATAGTCACTTCAGGACGCTTTTGCTGTCTTAAAGTGATCTGCGTCTCCTGACGGGGGCAGATTTATTTCGTTGCGATATTGTTTTAATACCGGTTCAGGATCTGCAGTAAACGTTTCTGTGCACTCCGCTACCCGCACAGAAAAAGCATGCATTGCAAGAGAACATCCTGTTCTCATGGCTTAATGATCCGGAAAGGCGGAAGTCATTCCGCTGGGCGTCGAAAGAGCCCCAATTAGAGACAATACAATGGCTGGGCAGGGAGCAATTGCACAGCCGAAAAGAAAATGGAGGAAAATCACATGGCTCGTATTGCTGGTGTAGACTTACCAAGAGAGAAGCGAATCGAGATCGGTCTGACTTATATCTACGGCATTGGCCGCACAAGCGCAGACAGAATTCTTGAAGCAGCGAATGTAAATCCGGACACCCGTGTCAGAGATCTGACAAATGAAGAAGTTGATAGGATCAAAGTTGCTATTGATGATCTTGGCATCATGGTCGAAGGTGACCTTCGCAGATCCGTAGCAATGGACATCAAGACTCTTCAGGAAATTGGCTGTTACAGAGGCATCCGTCACAGAAAAGGACTTCCGGTCCGTGGACAGAAGACCAAGACGAACGCAAGAACCCGTAAGGGACCGAAGAGAACTGTAGCGAACAAGAAGAAATAATGTTGATCATTAGAGAAAGCAGGTTAGTTTAAAATGGCAAAAAAAGTTACGAAGAAAGTGACAAAGAAGCGTGTCAAAAAGAACGTCGAGCGTGGCCAGGCACATATCCAGTCATCCTTTAATAATACCATTGTTACACTGACGGATGCTCAGGGTAACGCGCTTTCATGGGCAAGTGCAGGCGGACTTGGCTTTAAGGGTTCCAGAAAATCAACTCCTTATGCTGCACAGATGGCAGCTGAGACTGCTACTAAGGCAGCTCTGATTCATGGTCTGAAGACTGTGGATGTATTCGTAAAAGGACCGGGTTCAGGCAGAGAGGCAGCTATCCGTGCGCTGGCAGCCAACGGCCTTGAAGTTATCAGCATCAAGGATGTCACACCGGTTCCGCATAACGGATGCCGTCCGCCAAAACGCAGAAGAGTTTGATTAGGAGGTACGAGAGAGATGGCAGTTAACAGAGTTCCTGTTCTTAAAAGATGCAGATCCCTTGGACTGGATCCGGTGTATCTTGGATATGATAAAAAGTCCACAAGAGAGTTAAAGCGTTCCAGCCGCAAGATGAGCGACTACGCAATACAGCTTCGTGAGAAGCAGAAAGCTAAATTCATCTACGGCGTTCTTGAGAAGCCGTTCAGAAATTATTATAAGAAAGCCGACAGAATGCCCGGCATGACAGGCCCGAACCTTATGACAATGCTGGAGAGCCGTATTGATAACGTTATCTTCCGCATGGGTCTTGCCCGCACCCGCAGAGAGGCTCGTCAGATCGTTGATCACAAGCATGTTCTTGTCAACGGCAAGTGCGTGAATATCCCGTCCTATCTTGTAAAGGCCGGTGATGTTATCGAGATCAAGGAAAAGGTAAAAGGCTTCCAGAGATATAAAGATATCGTAGAGGTTACAGGCGGAAGAGTTGTTCCGGAATGGATAGAGTACGATCCGGAAGCAATGAAGGGTACAATCAAGCAGCTTCCGACCAGAGAAATGATCGATGTTCCGGTTGACGAAGTTCAGATCGTCGAGCTGTATTCCAAATAATCTGATGTAAGTTACCCCGAGGTGACCAGATAACCCAAAAGGAGGGGCAAAATTGTTCGATTTCAACACACCGAAAATTGAAATAGACGAGATCTCAGAGGATAAAAAATACGGCAGATTTGTTGTAGAGCCTCTGGAGCGCGGCTATGGAACAACATTAGGTAATTCCCTCAGAAGAATCATGCTTTCATCACTTCCCGGCGCAGCAGTGAGCCAGGTCAAGATCGATGGAGTCCTGCATGAATTCAGTTCTCTCCCGGGCGTGAAAGAGGATGTCACTGAGATCATCATGAACATCAAATCCCTGTCCATCAAGGACAGCAGTGATACGGATGAACCGAAGACAGCGTACATCGATTTTGAGGGTGAAGGTGTAGTTACTGCTGCAGATATACAGACTGATTCCGACATTGAGATCATCAATAAGGATCAGGTCATTGCAACGCTGAACGGCGGAGCAGACTGCAAACTCAGCATTGAACTTACCATAACCAAGGGAAGAGGCTATGTTGGCGCTGATAAGGTTAAGAAAGACGACCTTCCGATCGGCACGATCGCTGTAGACGCGATCTATACCCCGGTCGAGCGTGTCAATATGACCGTTGAGAATACACGAGTCGGTCAGGTGACTGACTTTGATAAGCTCACCCTGGATGTATATACAAACGGAACATTGGGACCGGACGAGGCAGTCAGCCTTGCAGCTAAGGTGCTGAACGCTCATCTGGAGCTGTTCATCAATCTTTCCGACGCGGCAAAATCCGCCGGGGATGTGATGGCAACACCGGATAACGATGAGAAAGAACGTGTTCTCGACATGAATATCGATGAGCTTGAGCTTTCCGTGCGTTCCTACAACTGTCTCAAACGTGCCGGAATCAATACAGTTGCAGAACTTTGCAGCAAGTCCCAGGAGGACATGATGAAGGTCCGTAATCTTGGCCGCAAGTCACTTGAAGAAGTGCTTGCAAAGCTGAAAGAACTGGGTCTCTCACTTAGTTCCAGTGAGGAAGCCTGACACACAGGCAGAATAACACACGATGGACATAGAAAGCATGCCGCCAGTAAGACCGAAGAGCATGACGGCGTGTTCCTGAATGATGGAGGAAAAAACCAATGGCAAAATACAGAAAACTCAGCAGAACTTCCAACCAGAGAAAAGCGCTTCTCAGAAACCAGGTAACAGCTCTTCTCTACAGAGGAAAGATCGTTACTACAGAAGCCAAGGCTAAGGAAGTCCGCAAGATCGCAGAAAAGCTGATCGCTCTGGCTGTCAGAGAAAAAGATAATTATGAGACAGTTACCGTTACAGCAAAGGTTGCTGCAAAGGATGCTGAGGGCAAGAGAGTAAAAGAAGTTAAGGACGGCAAGAAGGTTACCGTTTACAACGAAGTTCAGAAGGAGATCAAGAAGGATATGCCGAGCCGTCTGCATGCAAGACGTCAGATGCTCAAGGTCCTTTATCCTGTAACTGAGGTTCCGACCGATAACGCCGGCAGAAAGAGAAACACAAAGAAGGTTGATCTTCCCGCAAAGCTGTTCGAAGAGATCGCTCCGAAGTATGCTAACCGCAATGGTGGTTATACCCGTATCGTAAAGCTGGGTATGCGCCGCGGCGATGCAGCTCCGATCGTTGTTCTTGAGCTCGTATAATTACGCATA
>CADCOP010000189.1 GCA_902803065.1 uncultured Lachnospiraceae bacterium
TCTCCGCATCTTCCTTTTTTCCCACGATACTGCCGTAATGGATCGGTATCGCGGTCTTAGGGCCAATCGCGTTGATCAGCTTTGCTGCCTCCTTTGCGTTCATGGTATAGGTCCCGCCGATGGGAACCAGCGCAACATCGCAGGAGATCTTCTCCAGTTCCGGTACCGCGTCCGTATCCCCTGCCACGTAATAGCGTATGCCATCCATCGTTACCACATAGCCGACCCACTGGTTCCGTTTCGGATGGAACGGTTTCAGCCGGTTGTACGCAGGAACGGCCTGTATGCGGATTCCTCCGGTCTCCACAACATCTCCGGGATTTACGGTAATGAGTTCCCCTTCCCGGACCGCGCCGCGCAGCTCCTTTTCCATACTCGCAGGCACAACATACACAGTTCCGTCTTTGGCAATTTTTGAAATAGATTCAGGATCAAAATGATCGTAATGGGAGTGCGTCACCAGAACGATGTCTGCCCTGTGGTTCTCCTCCCGGATCTGAAACGGGTCAAAGTAAAGCACTTTAGATCCGTCAATGCATATACTGCTCTGCGTATTGACAGTAATGTTATCGGTTTTCATACTTTTCTCACTCCTTTACACCTGCAAATTTCATCCTGTTTCCCAGTATACCACACAGGTTTCTCCATGTTCACACAATACCCGGAGTTTTATTCCGGAGATTATGTGATTCGCGCCGCCGCTGCGGTCAGTTTGTGATATAATGCCTCTATGTGATCCGCAGATCATGTATTCTTTATTTTATGAGGGAGATACGCAATGAAAAACCTATCTGTAAAAACGATCGTAGCTATTGGTATCGGTGCGGCTCTGTTCTTCGTACTGGCAAGATTTGTGGCGATTCCGAGCCCGGTTCCGAACACAAGCATAACCACACAGTACGGCCTGCTTGCATTCATGTCAGCTCTCTTCGGCCCGATCGCGGGACTCCTGATCGGCTTTATAGGACATTTCCTGAATGACCTGTCCGCAGGCTGGGGCATCTGGTGGAGCTGGGTCATCTGCTCAGGTCTTTTCGGCCTTCTGATGGGACTGGGCTGCAAAGGCATCCGCATCGAAGACGGAAAATTCGAAATGCCCGAGATCATCCGCTTCAACATCGTCCAGGCAGTCAGCCATCTGATCTGCTGGGCTGCTGTTGCGCCGACGCTCGACATCCTTATGTATCAGGAACCGGTCAACAAGGTCTATCTGCAGGGCCTGGTGGCATCAGCCGCGAATATCGTCACTACTGCCATCATAGGAACCATTCTCTGCGTTGCCTACGCAAAGACCAAACCGCAGACAGGTTCACTCAGCAAAGAGTGATCCGTTCAGCACATCAGACATATATTCCGGATATATACATCACATCAGCATCCAGTCCGGTCTTTCGGTTTTTCCGGAAGGCCGGTTTCCATATGCGGCAGACCGGTTCCGCACCGTTCCGCCGCAGCCATTCCAGCACTAATGTCAATGAAATGAGGTCCGAATGAGCGATACACCGGTTATATCCTTCAGTCATTTTGGGTTCCAGTACAAGGCCCAGGCAGAACCTACGCTTTACGATATCAGTTTTGACGTTCATAAAGGTGAGCGGATCCTGATCGCGGGACCTTCCGGATGCGGAAAGTCCACGATAGCGAATGCAGTCAACGGCCTGATCCCGTTTGCGCTGCGGGGAACCATGACCGGATCTCTTCAGGTGAAAGGCAAAGAGACCCGGAACATGAGTATTTTTGAGCTTTCGCACATCATAGGCACCGTTCTCCAGGATACCGATGCCCAGTTTATCGGGATGACGGTGGCTGAAGACATTGCGTTTTCCATGGAAAATGACTGCCGCCTGACAGAGGAGATGCATAAAAAGGTGCTTGAGATCGCTCAGACGCTGGATCTTACGGCACATCTTGCCCACGCCCCCGGCGAGCTTTCAGGCGGTCAGAAGCAGCGCGTCAGCGTAGGCGGCGTCATGATTGATGACGTTGAGGTATTCCTGTTCGATGAACCGCTCGCGAACCTTGACCCGGCAGCCGGGAAACAGGCCATGGAACTCATCGACGAGATCCAGAAGTTCACGGGCGCGGCGGTCATTATTATTGAGCACCGCCTGGAAGATGTCCTGCA
>CADCOP010000190.1 GCA_902803065.1 uncultured Lachnospiraceae bacterium
AGTAACCACATCGTATCACAACCATTTACATATCCCATCCATGTTTTTATCACCACACATAAATGTTTCACGTGAAACATATAATCCTGAACAAATTTTCACCCACTTGAATAACAGAAAAAAATTGGTTACCTTACATAGTTATCTCATCTGACCCAGAGCGGGAACGATTGGAGTGATTGCGTTAAAAATCTATAAAAAATGTTTCATGTGAAACATAGTAGAAAAACAATATGTATTACTGCGGAAAGATGGATGTGCCTGTGCCAAAACCCATGATAAAATGTTTCACGTGAAACATAGTGGTAATAGAAAAACAGTATATATTTGACGCACAGCGAGAAAGGTGGGTGTGCCTGCACCGAAAGACTATGCAGTCGGAGGGAGTTTCACGCCGACATGCGGCGCTTCGGAGTGCGGCAACGCTTCTATTGCCGCCGGAGAAGCGTCCGCGATGTGTCGGCGCGAAACGACCGGAGACGCATCGGAAAGAGGCGCAGGCATACCCACCTTTCTCGCGTCCACAAAAGCAAAAACCTGAGGCAAATCCGCCTTTCTCGCGTCTACTAAAGCAAAAACCTGAGGCAAATCCGCCTTTCTCGCGTCCTCTAAAGTAAGAACCGTGGTGGCAAGTCAGCCTTTCTCGATGTCTCTACCTTCTTGTAAAAATACACAACCCACCCCCCATTTTCACCAATCTTGTGTACAGAAAAGCAAAAACAAAGGATGTTTCACGTGAAACATTGGATTCTGCTGTTGTTTATGGTAGAATGCTTTTGTGTTTCCAGTTTTTGGTGACTCTATTTTGTTTTGATTTTTTAAGGAGATTTTTGAATGGGTAGAATTATTGTTGTTGCCAATCAGAAAGGCGGCGTCGGTAAGACTACGACTACGATCAATCTTTCTGCTTCTCTGGCTTCTTTAGGTAAGCAAGTTCTTGTTATTGATATGGATCCGCAGGGTAATGCGACCAGCGGTTTTGGCGTTGACAAGAATGAAGTTGAGAATTCTGTTTATGAGCTGCTTCTCGGTCTTAAGTCGGTGGATGAATGCCTTATGCCGAAGGTTTTTAAGAATCTTTCTCTGATTCCTTCCAATATTAATCTGGCTGCGGCTGAAATGGAACTGATTGAAATTGAACGGAGAGAGTATCTTCTCAGGGATATTCTTGCGGATATTTCTGACAGGTATGATTACATTTTTGTGGATTGTCCTCCTTCTCTCAGCCTTCTTACGATCAATTCCCTTTGCGCGGCTGACTCTCTGATCATTCCGGTCCAGTGCGAGTATTATGCTCTGGAAGGTCTGACCCAGCTGTTTCAGACGGTTCAGCTTGTCAGGGAGCGTCTGAATGAGAAGATGGTGATTGAAGGGCTGCTCTTTACAATGTATGACCAGAGAACGAACCTTTCGCAGGAAGTGGTTGAGAATGTTAAGGAAAACGTGGATATCTACGTTTTTAAGAGTATTATCCCGAGAAATATAAGGCTTGCAGAAGCTCCGAGTTACGGACTTCCGGTCATTGAGTATGACCGCAAATCGGCAGGCGCTGAGGCTTATATGAAACTGGCAAAAGAACTGATCAGGAAGAAAAAATAGAGGGGTGACACTATATGGCGATAAAAAAGAGCGGTCTTGGCCGTGGCCTTGACGGATTGTTTCCCAGCTACATGAAAAAAGATACAGAGGAAGAAGCTCCCGGAAAGAAAAACGGAAAGAATACAGGAGAGGAAACAAACGAATCCTCTTCAGAGAAAAGCAAAACAGCTGCAAAGAGAGCAGGTACAAAAAAGACAGATTCAAAACCTGCGGAGAAAAAAACTGCCGCAAAAAAGACTTCTTCCGGGAAGACAGCCGGGGCTGATCCAGATCCGGAGCAGAAGGAAGTAGTAACAGAGAGAAAAACAGCTGCAGATCTGGAGGAAATGCATCAGGACGCTGCAGACGCACCGGATACTACACAGAAGGAAGAAAAGATACCGGAAAATGAAACAGGTATCCGCATGCTGCGCGTTTCTGACATTGAACCCAACACGGATCAGCCCAGAAAGACCTTCAATGAAGATGCTCTTGAGGAGCTGGCCGAGTCTTTTAAGCTCCACGGAGTTGTTCAGCCTCTGATCGTTGTAAAACGCGGCGAATACTACATGATCGTAGCCGGTGAGCGCCGCTGGCGTGCCGCCAAGATCGCGGGTCTTAAGGAAGTGCCCGTTCTGGTGGCAGATTACTCGGACCGGGAGGTCATGGAGATATCGCTGATCGAGAATATCCAGAGAGAAGACCTGGATCCGATCGAGGAAGCGCAGGCTTTCCGCAGACTGATCGACGAATTTGGTTTAAAGCAGGATGAAGTGGCTGAGCGCGTTTCCAGAAGCCGTACGGCAGTGACCAACTCTCTCCGTCTCCTGAAGCTGGATCCGAGAGTGCAGCAGATGGTCATTGAGGATAAGATATCAGCCGGACATGCCCGCGCGCTTCTGGCCATTGAGATCAGCGAAGAGCAGTATCTTCTGGCCATGAAGGTTTTTGATGAAAGGCTGAGCGTCCGCGAAACGGAACGGCTCGTGAAGCTGCATACACAGAAGAAGCCGGAGAGGAAAAAAGCTGCCGAGGATCATCGTCTGGATTATATATATGAAGACATGGAAGCACAGCTTCGCGCGGCGCTGGGTACCAAAGTCATCCTCAACAGAAAAACTCCCCAGAAGGGTAAGATCGAGATCGAGTACTATTCTTCGGAGGAGCTGGAACGCCTTTACGATCTGCTTCGTATACTGAAACAAAACTGAATAAGGGGGGAATATAAATATGCAAAGTGAACTGCTCAGCTCGTTTGGTCTTGATCCGGGGCTGATCCTGATCTTCATGATGCTTCTGATGGTCTTTGTTCTTCTGTACATGGTTCGCATCTCCATGCGTCTGACCAGGTTTCTGAAGCGGTACAAGATCTTTATGAGGGGTAAAGATGCTGTATCTCTGGAAAAGGCATTTGAGATGAAATTCCTGGAGGTTGACAGGCTGACTGAGGTAACAAAGAATCAGGCACTTGAGATCAACCGGATCAAGGATATCATCGCAAGAAGCACGAACAAGATCGGTATCGTAAAATATGATGCGTTTCCGGATGTCGGAGGAAAGCTCAGCTTTGCGCTTGCCATGCTGGATGAAAACAATTCAGGTTTCGTTCTGAATGCGATCCACAGCCGCGAAGGCTGCTACACCTATGTCAAGGAGATCGTGAAGGGAGAATCCTACATTGTTCTTGGACAGGAGGAAAAAGAAGCGCTTCGCCAGGCAGTCAATTATTTTGGTGATATGCAGTAACAAAGTATTTGGTTTTGAAGTCATGTTGTGATATTATTTACAGGTGTGCAGCGAAAGGCACATAGCAGAGAACTATAACATCACATATTGTATATAAAATAACTACTATGAAAAGAGGTTACGATCATGCTTGATATTAAATTTGTCAGAGAGAACCCGGATGTTGTCCGCCAGAACATAAAGAACAAGTTTCAGGATGAGAAACTTCCTCTTGTAGACGAAGTCATTGAGCTGGATAAGGAAAACAGGGAGATCAAGCAGGAACTGCAGGCTCTGCAGGCTGAGAAGAACCGTATCGCGAAGGAGATCGGTAAGCTGATGGGCCAGGGCAAACGCGAGGAAGCCGAAGAGGTCAAGAAAAAAGTGGCTGAATTCGCCGGACGTCTGGATGAGCTGGCAGCGAGAGAAAAGGTTGTTGAGGCTGATCTGAAAAAGAAGATGATGATCATTCCGAATATCATTGATCCGTCTGTTCCGATCGGCAAGGACGACAGCGAGAACGTTGAGATCGAGAGATTCGGTGAGCCGGTCGTTCCGGATTTTGAGATTCCCTATCACACAGAGATCATGGAGCGCTTCGGAGGCATTGATCTGGATGCCGCAGGCAGAGTTGCCGGCAATGGTTTCTATTACCTGATGGGAGACATCGCAAGACTTCATTCCGCAGTGCTCTCCTACGCAAGAGATTTCATGATCGGACGCGGATTTACCTATGTGGTTCCGCCTTTCATGATCCGCAGTGCGGTCGTTGACGGTGTTATGAGCTTTGCTGAGATGGACGCCATGATGTACAAGATCGAAGGCGAGGATCTGTACCTGATCGGAACATCTGAGCATTCCATGATCGGTAAGTTCATTGATACGATCATCCCGGAGGAAAAGCTTCCTTATACACTGACCAGCTTCTCTCCGTGCTTCCGCAAGGAAAAAGGCGCGCACGGCATTGAGGAGAGAGGTGTTTACCGTATCCATCAGTTCGAGAAGCAGGAAATGATCGTTGTATGCCGTCCGGAGGAGAGCCCGAAGTGGTTTGATGTTCTCTGGAAGAATACGGTCGATTTCTTCCGCACGCTTGACATTCCGGTACGTACTCTGGAGTGCTGCTCCGGCGATCTGGCTGACCTGAAGGTCAAATCTCTCGATGTTGAGGCATGGTCTCCGCGTCAGAAGAAGTATTTTGAGGTCGGCAGCTGCTCGAACCTGGGTGATGCGCAGGCAAGGCGTCTCGGTATCCGCGTAAAGGGCAAGGATAAGAAGAACTACCTGGCTCATACACTGAATAATACCTGCGTAGCACCGCCGCGTATGCTGATCGCGTTCCTCGAGAACAATCTGCAGGCTGACGGAAGCATCCGTATTCCGGAAGCGCTTCGTCCGTACATGGGCGGAATGACTGAGATCCGCGAAAAATAATTCGATTTATGTAAAGGAGCCCTATGCACAATTATCTTCGTGCGATTGGTTTTAATGACTATTTTAAGTCAGAGTATGAGATTGACCTGTTTCTGGATGAGCTGTTTCATACATATCAGCAGAAAAAGGCGGTCCATGATGAGAACGCGAAGGATACGTTTCTTGAGCTTTCCAGATCGTTCGGGCCGAATATGGGGATTCGCGTGTGCGGTGAGATGGATGACAACGGATTTCACCGCAGATACTATTACCCGTACCTGGCAGGCACCGGGGATACCACGGATGCTGACCTGACCATGGAAAAAAAGGTCAACGGCGAATGCTGGGCCGGCATGTGTGAAGACGCAAGACTCGGTATCTCGGTGATCTTCTTTCTTCAGAATCCCGCAGACGTCCGGAAGGAAGCGGCCGCGAATCATCTGAAGGGAAATAAGATCACGACGACGCTGAGCGGTCTGGCGTCGGGAGGCACGATCCTTCTGCCCAAAAAGGAAGTCCGGACCGGGCAGGATGGTCAGACCGAATATTACAGAAAACATGAAAAGCTCGTGTCAGCGGCGAGAAACGGAAACCAGGAAGCAATCGAAAGCCTGACGCTGGAGGACATGGATACATACGCCATGATCTCCCGGCGGATCCTTCATGAAGATATTCTGACCATCGTCGATTCCTATTTCATGCCTTTCGGAATCGAGTGCGACCAGTATCAGGTGCTGGGGACGATCCTGTTTTACACTAAGGTGTACAACAGCCTGACGCGCGAAGCCATCTATCAGATGACGATCGAATGCAACGGACTGCAGTTTGATATCTGCATAAACGCGGCGGACCTTCTGGGAGAACCGGAAACAGGCCGGCGGTTTAAGGGAAACATCTGGCTGCAGGGAAGAGTGAATTTCAAATAAAATCAGTATTTTAAGAAGTAAGATGTAAGTGTTTTTCAGAAAGAAGAGAGTATTGCTATGACTAAAATTTGCTGCCTGAATCCCATCTCCAAAAAAGGACTTTCCCGGCTGAGTGACGGGTTTGAGATTACTGAAAACCTGAGCGAAGCGGATGCTGTGCTTGTGCGCAGCGCGGCCATGCATGATCTGGAACTTCCCGGACAGCTGGTGGCGATCGCGAGAGCGGGCGCCGGAGTGAACAATATCCCGCTGGATACATGCACGGAAAAGGGTATTGTTGTTTTCAATACGCCGGGAGCGAACGCGAATGGCGTTAAGGAGCTGGTCCTGGCGGGACTTCTTCTGGCAGCAAGAGATATTGACGGCGGTATTGCCTGGGTCAATGAGAACAAAGGAGACGAAAACATCTCCAAGACCATGGAGAAGAGCAAAAAGCAGTTTGCAGGAACTGAGATCAAGGGAAAAACGCTTGGCGTAATCGGTCTCGGCGCCATTGGTATTGAGGTGGCAAATGCAGCCGATGCTCTCGGCATGGATGTGATCGGTTATGATCCTTTCCTTTCAGTCAACAGTGCTCTGCGCCTGTCAAGGTCCATCAAAGTCGTAGAAAAGGTATCTGAGCTCTACGCCGCAAGTGATTACATTACAGTCCATGTTCCGCTTCTTGATGCTACAAGAGGCTCCATGAACGCGAAAGCCTTCGAGCAGATGAAGGATGGCGTTGTCATTCTGAATTACGCGAGGGATCTTCTTGTAAATGATGAGGATATGAAGGTGGCGCTGGAGTCCGGAAAGGTCCGCCGCTACATGACGGATTTCCCGAACGCTGCGACTGCGCAGATGAAGAATGTGATCGCGACGCCGCATCTTGGCGCGTCTACAGCAGAGTCGGAGGAAAACTGCGCCATCATGGCTGTCGATGAACTGATGGATTACATCACGACCGGCCAGATCCGCAATTCCGTGAATTACCCGAACTGCAGCCTGGCACCGGAACCCTGCGCTTGCCGCATCTGCATCATGAACGTGAACAAGCCGAACATGATCATTAAATTCACTTCTCTTCTCAGCGGCGAAGGAATCAACCTTCCGAACATGACAAATGTGAGCCGCGGAGAGACAGCGTACACGCTGATCGACTGCGACACCATGCCGGATGAGAAAGTGATCGAAGCGCTTGGCCGCATTGACGGAGTTAAGAAAGTACGCGTGATTTATTTCTGATAGTAACCCCGGTTCTGCCGGAAGGTCATACAGCCCCGCCATCCCCGGCGGGGCTATTTATTCTTCATCGCTGGATACTCGTGACTTCAGTCATGAGAGGAGTGCGTAAAACAAATTTCGCGTCGCAGACGCGTTCTTGAATTAAATGCGGATGACAGATGAACGCAGGAGGAAATTGCATGGAGCATTTTCTGACAAGAGCAATGAATAAGGGAAACTGCAGGAAACTGACGGGAACCATCGTCTTCTTCCTGACCTATGTCAGCGATCCGGAATATTCCTGGAACGAAGAGGATCTGCGGAAGGCTTCCCAGACCTGCATTTCATCTATTAAGAAAATGAAAGCGGCGGCAAAAGAAGACAGAGTTCCGCTGCGATGCTATGTTCATGAACAGAAGGTCACGATCGGGTGCCGCCTGAGTGTTAAGAATAACAATGAGTGGAGAAAAGAAATCGCTCGGAATCTCGGAGCTGCGGATATGGAGGCGCTTCACGAGGCGCTCCGGAAAAAGTTCGGAATGGACACGATCGTATATGTGTTCATGACCGGAAAGGCAGGGCGGGCGTATGCGCTGCCGGTCTATACGAATTCGAATCAATCTGAAGGCGTGGTCCTGTTCAGAAATTTTGATTCAATCCTTCATGAAGTGTTTCATCTGTTTGGAGCTGCTGATTATTATTACCCGGAACGGCTGGCACAGATAGCAAAGAGATACTTTCCTGACAGCGTTATGTTAGTCGGAGGTGGCAAGGATATTGATGATGTGACGAGATATCTGATCGGATGGCACAGCCAGCCCACAGCAAAGGC
>CADCOP010000191.1 GCA_902803065.1 uncultured Lachnospiraceae bacterium
AAGGATAATTTCTATATGACATGCGGAGCCGCCGCTTCCCTGAAGATCACCCTCACCGCTCTCTTTGCCCCGGGGGATGAAATCATCGTCTTCACTCCCTATTTTCCGGAATACCGCGTATTCTCTGAGACATGCGGCTATCGGCTCATCGAGGCTGCCTCTGACCAGGCAACGTTCCAGATCGATTTTGATGTGCTGGAAGGCCTCGTCAATCAGAATACGAAAGCGATCATCGTTAATTCGCCCAACAATCCGTCCGGCGTCGTCTATACGGAGGAGACCATCCGAAAGCTTGCTTCTCTGCTCGAAAAGCGGTCTGCCGCGTACGGTCACGCCATCTACCTGATCACAGATGAGCCGTACCGCGAGCTTGTCTACGACGGACTGGACGTTCCGTACATGACAAAGTATTACAGGGATACCATCGTCTGTTATTCCTACAGCAAATCCCTCTCCCTTCCCGGAGAAAGGATCGGGTATATCCTTGTCCCGGATGAGATCACGGACGCGAAGGATATTTACGCCGCGGTCTGCGGCGCCGGCAGGGCGCTGGGATACGTGTGCGCGCCCAGCCTGATGCAGCACGTAGTGGAAAAATGCACCGGACAGGTCTCTGACCTGAGCGTCTACAAAGAGAACCGCGACATCCTGTGCAATGCGCTCACTGAATACGGCTTTACCTGCATCCATCCGGACGGAGCATTCTATCTGTTCATGAAAACACCGGTGACGTCCGCCGGCGAGTTCTGCGAAAAAGCCAAGGAGTTCGACCTCCTTCTGGTCCCTGCCGACAGCTTCGGCACCCCCGGTTTTGTCCGGATCTCCTACTGCGTATCGACCGACATGATCCGAAGATCCCTGCCTGCATTCAAAAAGCTTGCCGAATACTATCAGACCATCTGAGTTGATTAA
Organism: uncultured Lachnospiraceae bacterium; assembly: GCA_902803065.1. Taxonomy (GTDB): domain Bacteria; phylum Bacillota; class Clostridia; order Lachnospirales; family Lachnospiraceae; genus Merdiplasma. The sequence goes on from CADCOP010000191.1 coordinate 913, forward strand.
TCCTTCTGCCTGTGCTATTCTGTCTGAAGGCAGGAAGCCCTGCAGCGAAGGAGGAAACATATGACACATAAGGATATTCTCGCGAAAGTTGACCATACACTGCTGAAGCAGGACGCGACATGGGAACAGATCCGGCAGCTCTGCGATGACGCCATCGCGTATGGCACCGCATCTGTATGCATCCCGCCCTGCTATGTAAAGCAGGCTAAAGAATACTGCGGAAGCCGCATGGCCATCTGTACTGTGATCGGTTTTCCGAACGGAAACCACACAACGGCCGCAAAGGTATTTGAAACCAGCGACGCAGTCGCCGCAGGCGCGGACGAGGTGGATATGGTGATCAATATCGGCGCCCTGAAGGAACGCAGATGTGACTATGTCAGAGATGAGATCGCCGCGGTGAAGGAGGCAGCCGGTGGCAGGATCCTCAAGGTGATCATTGAAACCTGCATGCTTACCGACGAGGAAAAGATCATCATGTGTGATCTGGTAACGCAGGCAGGCGCGGATTACATCAAAACGTCCACAGGCTTCTCCACGGGAGGCGCCACTTTTGATGACGTTGCCCTGTTCGCCGCCCACATCGGCTCCGGTGTAAAGATCAAAGCCGCCGGAGGCATCTCCTCCTTTGCGGACGCGGAAAAATTCATTGAGCTCGGCGCTTCCCGCCTCGGGACCAGCCGGCTCGTAAAGATTGAAAAAAGCTCCGGAGCTTAACCGGAGCTTTTTCTTTATACAGCTGAGCATTTCTGCCGCATTTTTTCAGAAAGATTACTGTTCGTTTTTCTTCTGCAGTTCTTCATTGTGAAGGAACTCTTCGATCATCGCTCTTGTCGGGATGGAAACGATTGCGCCTTTGCTCTGTACGCAGATGCATCCGGACACATTGCCGTAGTCCATTGCCTTGCGGATGATCGGCTCGGTGATATCGGAAGCCTTCTCAACGCCCTGGATACGGAGGCTTGAAAGGAATGCTCCCCAGAAAGCATCTCCGGCACCGGTCGCATCCACAGCTTTTACCTTGCGGCCGGGAACCCTGATCACTCCGCCGTTGAAGAACGCCTGCGCGCCTTCTGATCCGAGCGTTTCGATCACGATTGCGATATTGTTCTTCTCCATCAGAACGGGGATATTAGACACTCCGCCCATCATTTCAACTTCTTCTTCGGAGATCTTCAGAAGGTCAACATACGGAAGCACATCCATAACTGCCTTTGTGCACTTTTCCTGGTCATCTTTCCACATGACGTTTCTGTAGTTAACGTCAAAGCTGACCAGCTTTCCTTTTTCATGTCCGAGGCGCATGGCCTTTACGGTTGCTGCTGCTTCCGGCTCAGCGGACAGAGAACAGGAGCCCGCATGTATGATCACGCTGTCAGCAATGTCCTCATCCAGGATCTCTTCCTCGGTCAGCATCATGTCAGCGCCGGGTTTTCTTGCGAACGTGAATACTCTCTCGCCGTTCTCAGACAGTGTGACGAACGCCATGGTCGTGATCGCTTCCTCACAGAGCTTCGGTGTGGCTGCCTTTACATGGTACTCTTCCAGTGTACGCATGAGGAAGTGTCCGAAATCATCATCGCCCACTTTGCATGCCATGGAAGACTGCAGGCCGTTCTTTGCTGCCGCGATGGCAACATTTGCAGGCGCTCCGCCCGCTTTGCGGATATAACTGGCCGGCTCAGAACCGGGAATAAAGTCAATGACCATCTCGCCGATACAATAAAGATCTGTCATATGTACGTACCTCCAGGGATTTTTGATACAGTGATTCCTACTCAGTTTCCAGATGATTTCAGTATATCATGGTATTTTTTAAAGTCAATTCACAAAGTCCCTGAAGACAAAAAGTTAGGGGTCATCCGACTTTCTCGTCATCGAATGACCCCTTTACTCTGTAATTTGAAGTTTCACTGTATAACCTCTCTTTCTCTTTTTTATTCAGTTGTCATATACTATGCCAATGGACTGATCCTCCTTTGGATGTACAACTGTTTTTATCTGTCTCTTTTTTGTTTGTATCTGTATTATAAACGCATATTTTAATTTTGTCAACAGGTTTTCTGAATTTATTTTTAGAAATTTATTATTGTGTGTATTTTTCAGATATTAATGATTTATTGACAGAATATGCGGTTGTTGTTCATTCATCTGCGGCAAAAATGCAGGAACGCAGCCCTGCCTTACTGCCGGGAGATGTTCAGAAACGCAGTTTTGTGTTACTGCCTGCAGATATTCAGAAAGAACTCATATACCCTCGTTCCGTCTGCCGCGTCGGGATGCTGCGACTGCGGTCCGCAGATCCGCTCCGGATGCCACTGCAGCCCATAGACCGGCCGTCCCTGCACACAGATGCCTTCGACCACATGATCATCGGAATACAGGACCGGAATGACGCCGTCTCCCATTTTTCCGACAGCCTGATGATGCGCGCTGTTGACAGAAAACGCCTTCGGATACAGCTCCCCGATCCAGCTTCCTTCCTCCGGGGCCGCGCCGTGCCAGGAATCCTTTCCGGCATTCCTCTGATGGCGCTGCTTTGACGGAATATCCTGGATCAGGTCTCCTCCGAAATATATATTGATCATCTGCATCCCGTTGCAGATGCCCAGAACAGGCTTGCCTGCCTTTACAAAAATATCCAGCGCGTGAAACTGCAGTTCATCCATCACAGGATCGATGGTTCTGCAGCCTGTGTTTTCCTGACCGTACCGCGCAGGATCAATGTCCTCTCCTCCGGGGATCAGAAGCCCGTCAAACTCCCGCGCTGTATCTTCCGTGATCCGGCTGATGTCAGCGGTCACGCATACATCTGCTCCCAGTTTTTCAAGTACCTCGCAGTAATTCTTAACGTCATTCTTTATACCGGGAATCAGTATTCTTATCTTTTCCGCGGTATTCCTTATCCGTGTGCTCATCCCAGATCCTCCCGGCATCATCTGTATTTCCGGGTTTATCGTATCAGATGTCAGCCTTCGATTGCAATATATTTATGTTCTTCCACCTCTTTGTGCGGCTTCTTCGGAATTCTGAGCGTCAGCACGCCATTATCAAATCTGGCGCGGATATCCTCCTGCTGTACAGTCTCGCCAATATAGAACGTTCTGCTCATGGTACCCGTAAAACGCTCCCGGCGGATATATCTCCCCGCAGGTTCAACCTTCGGCTCAGCTTCGGTCTCTTCGCTGCCGGCGCCTTCATTTTCAGCTTTTTCGCTTTCGTTCTTTCCGGCGCGGATCGTCAGATATCCTTTATCGAGCTTAACACTGACTTCGTCCTTTCTGTATCCCGGGAGATCTGTCTCCATCTCGTAATAATCCTCTGTCTCACGGATATCCGTTCTCAGAGCGCGGAAGTTTTCACGTGCAGGACTCCTTCTCGCCGCATCCGCAGCTGTATGGAACGGGAAACTCATCCAGTCATTAAAAAGATCTTCTCCAAATAAACCAGTCATCAACATAATATATACCTCCTGAGTCTTATTCATGATCAAACATCGCAGTACTGTCTGCTCTGTCGTACCTGTTTGTTTTGTTATAGACGTACTATAACACGTATTGTTAGCACTGTCAATAGGCGAGTGCTAATTAAATGGATAAAAAAGTCCGCCTCCTTAACTCTGTCGCGAATTAAGGAGGCGGCTGTATTCAGACGTTGTATTCAGATGTTGTATTCAGATCCTGTGTTCCCTTCTGGATCAATCGAGTTTGCAGATCATTTCAAGAACTCTGACTGCGCATTTCTTCAGGTCTTCCCTGGTGACAAGTCCCAGATCCATGGCTTTCCTGACCCGTTCCGGGAAGCCTGCGGCCATCTTAACGTCGTTGCCTGCCAGAATCTCCTTGTAATGCTCACCGCGGTTCCACCAGTCTGTAATGACTGCTCCGCGGTATCCCCACTCGCCGCGCAGGATGTCCGTGAGCAGCTCCCTGCTCTCGGAAGAGCGCTGCCCGTTGATCGCATTGTAGGATGTCATAAGCACCCACGGATCTCCTTCTTTCACAGCGATCTCGAATCCGCGAAGATAGATCTCACGCAGAGCTCTCTCGGAAACTCTCGAATCACTGTGCTTGCGGTTGACTTCCTTGTTGTTGCATGCGAAATGCTTGATGCAGGCCGCAACACCATTTTCCTGGATGCCTCTCACCTCTGCCGCTGCCATTTTTCCCGTCAGGACCGGATCCTCCGAATAGTATTCAAAGTTCCGGCCGCACAGCGGGCTGCGATGGATATTCATTGCGGGGGCAAGCCATATATGCAGGTTGTTCTCCTTAAGCTCTCCGGCGGCAGCGCTTCCCACCTGAGAAACCAACTCCGTGTTCCATGTAGCTGCGAGGAGGGTCTCGCACGGCCAGGCTGTGGTCCGGATACCGCACCGCTCTTCCAGCCGCACGCCGGCCGGTCCATCTGCTGTCATGACCGCGGGAATACCGTACTCCGGGATATCTCCGATACCAAATGTGTTCGCGACTCCCCTGTTCGGCGTGCCGCCGAGAAGTGAAAGCAGATCATCATCCGAAAGCTGCTCCGCGAATTCTTCCGCAGTCATCTTTCCGTCTGCCACATCCTTCAGCGGCCGGGCATCGTTCTTATAGGGATGAAACATGCTGAAGGCCTCCCGGCCCCTCTGCGCCGGGCAGATGCATTCCTCGGTTCCGGACTCCATCTTTTCAAACGCGCATGCGTTCATGTCATGAGCGGGTCCGGCCGGCAGCGCTTCGTAAGTCCCGTCAGACATCAGTCTCTTTTCAAGTCCGGACGGCGCCAGCTTTGACGAGAGCACTTCCACGATCCTGTTTTCAGCCGGCGCCCATGTATAATCCATACGCACCGCGTCGCGGACCGAACCGCCCAGGAAGAACGAATAGGTGCCTTTCTCAAGGACAAGAGAAGAAGCACTGATCTTTCCGAGGTCATCAAATGCTGCCATCTGGCGCTTGGGCACTTTCAGGAACAGCACCTCGCTGCTCCCCGGTACCAGGCTGTGGGTCTTTCCGAAGGCTCCGAGCTCTCTGCGCGGTCTTCCCAGCAGTCCCTGCGGCGCGCTGTAGTAGATCTGGACGACCTTCTTTCCCTTCACCTTTCCGGTATTCGTGACCTGGACGGCAAATTCAATGGCATCCTCACTCTCCTCACTGCAGGTCGCCTGCACGTCAAATGTCGTATAGGAGAGTCCGTATCCGAACGGATACACCACGTGTTCCCTGGCATCCGGAAATGTTTCAAAATAGCGGTATCCGACATAGATATCTTCTGTATATTTTACATATTCCGATGATTCATGAAATCCCGGCACAGAAGGATAGGCCCCCAGCTGATCCGCAAATGTGTCCGGCAGCTGTCCGGAAGGACAGATCTCGCCGAACAGGATCTGGGCAGCCGCCAGGCCGCCTGCCATACCTCCCTGCCATGCAAGCAGAGCGCCGCGGACAGAGGCTGTATCCCGGATCCAGGCTGTATCCATCACGCCTCCGCAGTTCAGGACAACGATAACCTTATCAAAGCGGTCGCAGACTTCTCTGACCACTGCCTTTTCCCGGGCCGTCAGGTAATAGTCTCCATCCGGAAACAGCCTTCCGGCGGTCTCCGAAGCCTTAGCCCCGTAATCCAGCTTCTTCTTATCGCTGTCAGCGTAGACAGATGACCTGTCCCATCCTTCTCCCGAAAAGCGGCTGATCGCTATGACGGCAATGTCTGCAAAAGCAGCGGCTTCCCTGACAAGGTCAGCGGACAGTTCCGGCTCTTCCATCATGCCTGGCGCATCGCCTTCCAGATAGCGGTCGCGCACATAATCCTGATAAAATTCAGAAAGCGGCTCGAACAGTTCGGCGCCCTGCGCGCGAAGTCCCTCATCCAGAGTTGCCACAAATTTCGTGTAAACATCTCCGCTTCCGCCTCCGCCTTTGACCATGTCAAAAGTCGCTTTGCCAAACGCCGCGATCCTGCATCCTTTTTTCAGGGGCAGAGTGTGATCCTCATTTTTCAACAAAACCATGCCTTCGGCTGCTGCTTTCTGTGAAAGAGCTACATGCTCCTCGCAGGCAGTCACATACCGGTCCTCCTCAAGCGGGCGGTTCGGCATATACATGGCTCTTGTCCATTTGTCCATTTTTTCTCCTCTCAGTCCGGGCTGTAAGCTCAGCCTTCCGGCTGCATTTCCCGTCAGCTCCTCCTAACAGCAATAAGTGCGCCGGTCATTTCCGCCGGCTTTGATCTGCCGTAATTACAGGCATACGGCAGCCCATGATTCATAGGGCCGGAATACGATATCCTCCCCTTCTGTCCTGATCTCTCCGTACACGGAAAGCAGAAGCTCCCTGCGTTCCCCCGGCAGACGCTTCTGCGGAAGGCGGATCTCCTCTCCCGAAAAGTTCCCCGCAAACAGCAGCGTTTTTCCGTTCAGAGCACGCGCATAGCCAAACAGATGCTCATCATCATCCAGCAGCGGTGTATAGGTGCCATCGCGAAGCACATCTCTCCACCCGGGATCTCTGCGCAGAGCGATCAGTGCCTTATAGAAACTGAATACCGAACCGGGATCACGGACCTGCGCCTTCGCATTGATCTCACGGTAATTCGGATTTACAGGTATCCACGGGGTTCCCTGCGTAAAACCGGCGTTCTCTGTATCGTCCCACTGCACAGGCGTACGCGCGTGGTCGCGGCCCGTCATGTTAATCGCAGCCATTCTCTCTTCGCTGCTCCAGCCGAGTTCCCCTAACTCATGATACATGTTTCTCGATTCAATGTCCATCACTTCATCCGGAGAATTAAAATGTGTATTGGTCATTCCCAGTTCTTCTCCCTGGTACACATACGGCGTTCCCTGCAGGCCATGCATGTACAGGGCAAGTGTTTTTGCTGATTCGACCCGGTATTTTCCCTCATCGCCGAATGCCGAAACAGCCCTGGGCAGGTCATGATTATCCCAGAACAGGCTGTTCCAGCCGCAGCCGCGCAGCTCGTTCTGCCATTTCGTCATGATATGCTTGATCGCGCGGAAATCTTTCGGATTCTGCTTCCATTTCCCGAACTGTGTATGGCTCTGGCAGATATGTTCAAACTGGAAAATCATGGACAGCTCGCTTCCGTCCGGAGCGCTGTACAGCTTTGCTTCCTCCGGGCCCGCGTTCCAGGTCTCGCCGACCGTAACGATGTCGTGCTTCTGAAAGGCCTCTTTGGACATCTCTTTCACATACTCGTGAAGTCTCGGCCCGTTGGCCGTGATCATCCGGTCCGGAACCTTGCCGATCAGTTCGACAACATCCAGGCGGAAACCGCCCAGCCCCTTATCCAGCCACCAGTTGATCATATCATACAGATCATGGCGCATGGCGGGGTTTTCCCAGTTCAGGTCCGGCTGCTTTTTTGAAAACAGATGCAGATACCAGGCCCCTGCCTGTTCATCCCACTCCCAGGCGGATCCGCCAAAAGACGCCCTGAGCGCGTTCGGCACCTGATCCGGCGTCCCTTCACGCCATATATAATAGTCCCTGTACTTCGGATTTCCTTTCCGCGCTTCCACAAACCACGCATGCTCATCTGAAGAATGGTTTGCCACCAGATCCATCACGATCCGGATGCCGCGCTTATTTCCCTCGCGGATCAGCTCCTCCATGTCAGAAAGCGTGCCGAACATAGGGTCAATATCCCTGTAATCGCTGATATCGTACCCGTTATCATCCTGCGGAGACCGGTAGACGGGACTGAGCCAGATCACATCGATCCCCAGTTCCTTCAGGTAGTCCAGCCGGCTGATGATCCCGGGAATATCTCCTATACCGTCACCGTTGCTGTCCTGAAAACTGCGCGGATAGATCTGGTAAACAACTGAATCTTTCCACCACTTCGTCTGTTTCATAATTGATCCATGACCTCTCTTCTTCATAAGCTGACTGTCAGACGGCTGCCTCCAGCAGCCTGTCCAGTTCTGCCAGGAGCTGTTCCTTTGAACGGATCCGTACGGACTGCATGCCGAGGCGCAGCGCTGTCTCCACATTATCTGCCAGATCATCAAAAAAGATACATTCCTCTGCCTTCAGATCGTATTTCTCCAGAAGACAGCGGTATATGCCTTCATCCGGTTTGATCACATGAAGCTCGCAGGAAATGACTTTTCCATCCATATCCTCAAAAAATGGCGCCCCCTGCGTATGCTTCCGGAAGAAAACGCTTGAATAATTGGAGAGAATGTAGAGCCGGTATCCGGCCTCCTTAAGCGCATGCACCTTTTCCCATACATCCGGCCTGGGAACAGCCATCTGTTCACAGTGGTCCATGAGCCAGCGCACATCCGCAGCCAGACGGGGGTATTTACGCATATACGTCTGAACGACCTCTTCAAAAGGCATATTTTCAAGGTCGAACTCCTTCCACAGCGGATCCAGGAAGATGCAGCGGGCGAATTCCCTGCTCTGTTCTTCATCCAGACCGTGATCCCTGAGCATATCCATGCTCCGGAAGCCGATCAGCACATTTCCCACATCAAACACAACATTGCGTATTTCAGCCATATACTCTCCTCGTTACAATTCATATTCTCCGCTCAGATTCTGTCAAACGCAAATGCGAATCCGCAGTACTCCTGGAGCGGCGGAACAACGATGCCTGCCTTCATGAGCGCCTGCCCCGTATACACTTTTCCGGAGTTTCTGTCTCTGTAATGCGCCAAGGCATCAAGGCCGCGCAGCCGGATCAGATGAAGCGGGCTGTTTGAGAATGCATCAAGCGTAACTCCTTCGCACAGCGCGCGGGAACCGTCTTCTGACACAAACTCCCAGGCTGCCAGCGGTGAGCCTCCCAGCGGACTTGTCAGCCGGTAGTAAGCGCCGCTCTGTACCAGGGGCTCCTTCTCCCTGAACCGGGCGATCTGTTCCCTCACCTGAGAGCGTTCTTCCGCCGTGAGCTTTCCGGGATCCAGCTCATAGCCGAAGGTTCCGCACGATGCCACAACAGCTCTCGTCCCGGCAGAAACGCTCCGTCCGTTCTGATGATTCGGGCATACGCTTACGTGGGCACCCATCGTGCTCACAGGATACCCGAAGGACGTCCCGTACTGGATGGACAGGCGGCTGATGGCGTCTGTGTTGTCGCTGCACCAGATCTGTGGCGAATAATACAGCATGCCTGCGTCAAAGCGTCCGCCGCCGCCTGAGCAGTTTTCAAACAGCAGATCCGGAAAGCGCCGCGTCAGCTCTTCCATCATCTCATACACGCCGAGCATGTATCTGTGAGGTACCTCCCCCTGTCTTTGCGCCGGAAGGGCATTGGAGTACACATTGCCCAGATTGCGGTTCATGTCCCACTTTATATATGTAATACCGCATTCATCAATGATCCCGCAGATCTGGTCCATCACATGATCACGGACTTCTTTTCTTGTCATATCCAGGTTCAGCTGGTAACGGCCGCGGACAGGTTCCCGTCCGGGCAGCTTCATGCACCAGTCCGGATGCTCCCTGTACAGATCACTGTCTTCGGAGACCATCTCCGGTTCGATCCACAATCCGAAAGAAAGCCCCATGGAGCGGATCTTTTCTGCAAGAGCCTTCAGGCCGCCCTGTATCTTTTTCTCATTCACGACCCAGTCCCCCAGGCCGCTGTAATCAGAGTCCCTCTTCCCGAACCAGCCGTCATCCAGAACAAACAGGTCTGCCCCGGACTCCCTGGCTGCCTGCGCTATCCGAAGCAGGCTGTCTGCGTTGAAATCAAAGTACGCGGCTTCCCAGCTGTTGAAGAGGACGGG
>CADCOP010000192.1 GCA_902803065.1 uncultured Lachnospiraceae bacterium
AATACTGCAGGAGGCGGATGCCATCTTCCGGGAGGAGATCCAGGCCGCGTCGCTGGAGCACTGCCCGGACCAGTATTTTGCGGTTCTGACAGATACCCGCACCGTAGGCGTCATGGGAGATGCCCGGACCTACGGTTACACGGCGGCTCTGCGGGCAGTATCTACGGACGACTTCATGACGGCAGACTGGTCGCGGCTTCCCTATGAAGTGCTGGAGCGGGCAGGCAGCCGGATCATCAACGAAGTCCCGGGAATATCCCGGGTAGTCTACGATATTTCGTCCAAACCGCCCTCAACGGTGGAGTGGGAATGATGATCTCCCCCATCTCATGAAGAAATAGATCAGCTCTATGATCATGCAGGATGTCCAGCCAACCGGGTATCCAAATCCGACAAGCACCGGGGTGTTGGCGATGAACCGTGTGACTATGAACAGATATGTCTGTCTCAGAGCAACAAACGAAAACAGCATAATGATCATGGGTCCGCGGGAATCGCCTCTGCCTCGCAGGGCCCCCGCCAGAACATGGTTTACGCAGTTTGCCAGCAGGAAAAATACGTTCGCGTGCAGAAAAAGCGCTCCGAAATCAATGACTGCGGGATCGTTTGTAAATAATCCCACGGATTCCTCGGCAAACAGGAACAGCCCCAGCGCAATGCCGCCGGTCACCAGGACAGAGAGCGTGACTGCCTTGATCGTTCCTTCATTGGCCCGCTCTTCCTTTCCGGCGCCGATGTTCTGGCTGACAAAGGTCGTGGCAGCCATGGACATGCTCTGCATCGGAAGCATAATGAACTGGTCCAGTTTGTTGTAGCATCCCCATCCGGCCATGCATGCGGAGCCAAACACATTGACATACGCCTGGACGAATACATTGGAGAACGCGGTGATCACCGACTGGATTCCCGCGGGAAGTCCCACCGAGAAGATCATTTTCAGGAGTTCCGGGTCAATGCGCATATCGGTCCATGAAAAACGGTAGATCTCTTTTGTCCGGGTCAGCAGTACCATGACCAGGACTGCCGAAATGAACTGTGACAGGATCGTCGCGTACGCAACGCCCGCGATTCCGGCATGAAGCCCGATCACAAAGGCAAGATCGAGAACAATGTTCAGAAGGCTTGTCAGAATCAGGAAAAACAGAGGCATAATGGTGTTTCCCACCGCTCGCAGGATGCCGCTGCCCATGTTGTAGACCAGAAGACCTGCGATTCCGAGAAAATAGATGTGCAGGTAGACTGTCGCGTCATGCATGACATCCTCCGGCGTTACCATAAAGCGCAGCATCGGCTCTACCATGCAGTATCCGGCTGCCGTGAACAGTATGCAGAAGATGAATGTCACAGCCATCGTCGTCTCCACAGCCTGATGCAGCCGTTTCGTATTGCTGGCTCCGAAATACTGTCCTATGACCACGCCGGCGCCGATCGAGAAGCCGTTGAAAAAAAACACCGCCATGTTGACGATCATCGTCGTTGATCCGACGGCAGCGAGTGCCTCTGTTCCGACAAATTTGCCGACGACGAATACATCTACCGTATTATAAAGAAGCTGAAAAATATTCCCGAGCATCAGCGGCATGGCAAAGAGAAGGAGCTGCTTTACGATCGGTCCTCCGGTCATGTCTCTTGTTGATCCTGTGTTTCTGATATGTAATGCCATTGCAGCTCACTCCTGTCGTACTGATTGTTTTCATTTCGTTCTTGTCTGTTTCCATAGTTAGTCCGGAATCTGCCGCATTCTCTCTCTCACTTCGGATATGTCGGTCTCACGGATCCTCCGGCGGATCCTGAGTACATCCCGCGGCGGGACCGAAAACGCATCGATTCCCATGGCAAGCAGGACGGCCGTATATGCCGGATCCGCAGCCAGTTCCCCGCAGATCTCCGTGCTTATGCCGCCGCGGCGGGCGTAACCGCACGCCAGCTTCAGGAGCCGGAGCACCTCCGGATGGCCGGGAATGCCGCTGCCATCCTCCGCAGACCGGATCAGGTCATTCGTTCCGAATGAGAAAAAGTCGGCTTCTCCGGCGAGCTGATCGCTGATGAGAACCGCTTCCGGGTGCTCTATCATGATACCGACAGCAGTATCCTCCCTGAACGGTTTCCCTTCCCTTCCGAGTTCCTTTTTCACTTCTGCGCACAGCGCCTTCGCTTCCCTGACTTCACTGACGCTGGTGACCATAGGGAACATGATCCCGAGTTCTCCGTACACGGATGCTCTGAAGAGAGCCCGAAGCTGTGTTCTGAACATCTCCGGCCGCTCCAGGCATAAACGCAGCCCCCTCAGTTCTCCGGCCGGTCCCTTTCCCGCAGGAATCGAAAGATATTCCTCCTGCTTGTCACCGCCGAGATCTGCCGTTCGTATGACGACTCTCTTGCCCCGCATATCCGTTAAAACTCTTCGGAAGGCTTCAAACTGAAGTTCCTCTGACGGATAGTCCTGCCTCCCCAGGTAAAGAAATTCGGAGCGGAACAGACCGATGCCGTCCCCCTCATAGCTGAGCACCTCACCCACTTCATCAGGCGAAGAAATATTGCAGTATACACTGATCCGTTTTCCGTCTTTTGTTACGTTTTCCAATCCTCTGTACTGTTCAAGGGCCAGCCTGACGGTTTTTTCGGCTTCCCTTTCAGAAAGCATACGCCTGCACGTTTCCCCGTCCGGCGCGATGACGACCTCTCCTCGTCCGCCGTCGATCAGGGCTTCCCTTCCGCTGTACCCGGGCACAGGCACCCTGCCTGTCCGAATGACAGCTGGTATCCCCTTCGCCCGAAGGAGGATGGATGTATGATCTGTCACGCTGTCGCCTGCCAGGATCACTCCAAGGATGATATCCGGGTCGAGCCCTGCCGCCTCACCGGGAAAAAGCTCCTCGGCCCAGAGAATGCTTGGCTGCGGCGGCCGGATCGGTGCGGATGTCCTTCCCGCAAGTGCAGCAAGTATCCTTCCGCAGACCTCTCTGACATCCGCAGAACGCGCCTGCATATACAGATCATCCGTCTCAGAAAGCAGAGCCACATACTGCCGGGCTGCTTCCCTGACAGCAGTCTCAGCCATCATCTGCTTTTCCCGGATGCCGGACTCCACTCTCTGTGTAAGATCCGCATCCCAGGCAAGCAGAATGTACGCGTCAAACAGCATGGCTGCCTCGCCGCCATGCTGCTTCAGGACCGTATCACGTGTCTTTTCAAGCCAGGCAGCCGCAGCTGCCCTGGCTCTTAAAAAACGCTCCCATTCTCCTGCGGGGTCCCGTGTATCCGGGGAAGCAGCCGTACCGCCGCCTCCTCTCTGATAAACGTAAACGGGACCGGAGGCGATCCCCGCGGATGCGCCTCTGCCGTGAAACTGAATCATAATTATTTTACTCCGTCACGCTTTCCGTGATCAGTTCCTCTTCCTCCGCTTCTCCCGCAGCAGCAAAAGGAGCCAGGATCACATCGTACAGGTCTTCATTTGCCTTCAGCACGGAACCGGAAGCTGTGGTGGAAATGGCTCCGTTTTCAATCATGGCACGGTACGCATCCGCGTATCCGGCCAGCTCCAGAGGCGTCACTTCCTTGATCGCGCGCATGTCATCGAGCGTATCCTCCTGCTTTTCTCCCCGCAGCTCGACCTCCATCGCGTTGATCGCTCCGGTCAGTTCTCCCTGGGGCAGGGCATAGTACGCGTAAGCGCTCATCTTGTATCCGTCCAGAGTCTCTTCATCCAGGTCTGCAAGACTCGAGGCCACATCCGCCAGGCTTGCGTAGGTTCCGAAGGTCTCGGCGACCTGCGGGTCCCTGTAGGAAACGACATACATACCGGTGTCCATTGCTCCGTGGATCACTCCGTACGCTCCGTAGGTGTCGCGCAGGACCGGATACAGGTATCCGTCAGAAATGATGGATGTAAGAACATCCAGGTCTCCTGTATACTCCTCAAGACCCATCGTTTCAAAATCAGCGTACATCATGTTATACTGCACATTGCTGTCGATCGTGATGCCCTCGGCCATGGAAGGAGCCGGGAAGGAATACTCCTGCGCCTCGTAATCTTTCTGCTTAAGCTGACCAAGGAAATCCGAAGCTGCCTGCACGGACGCATCGATGTAGGAAGCATCACCGGCACTCATGACAATGGCGTCTGACGCGTTGTCCAGATAACCGGCGGCCTCTGTCAGCTTCTCTGTCACCGTCTCCGGAGCTTCGTCAAGCATTGCAAGAACTTCCCGCAGGAACTCTGCGTACCCGAAGCCGTCCAGATAGCAGTAATAAGCCATCCTCTCGTCGGTAATGCTCTGCGCGCGGTAGATCTGCCGGGAGTAGGGCTCCTCATTCCATCCGTTCCTGATCTGATTGATGAGGGCAGATGTATATGAGCGGATCGTGTCCGTATCATCGAGTTTCATCCGGAAAATATATTCATACAGCAGGCTGTAGAGCTCTTCCGTCTCCTCCGTCAGGGAAACCGTGGACACGCGCAGGACCGGACGGTAGCCCTTTTCGTCCGTCTCCGTCCGCAGCGGGTAGATGTCAGCCGAGCTCGAGCTGCTGCAGAGCGAGAGCTCCCTGGCAAGGATGTCTTTCGTATAGTTTTCCGTATCCAGGCAGCCGAGCAGGTCCGCATACAGCTTGACCCAGTAAAGCTGATCCTGCGGGACACCGGAGATATCCAGCATGATCCTGGATGTGCCGATTCCGTCAGCATCTGCCTGCGCGCTCATAAAACGGACGCCTGTCTCCGGATCTGTTGTATCCGCAACATCAAAAATGCGGATCTCCTCGGGCAGCTCATCCACGGTAACCGCTGTCAGTTCGGAAATGTAACGGGACGGATCTTTCTCGGTTCCGGCGTTTCTGGCGGCTGTATCTGCTACGATCTGTTCGATTTCTTCCTCGCTCATGGATGCCTTGATCTGCGCAAGCTTTTCGGCCAGCTGCGCGTCCTGCTCTTCCTTCAGCCCGGCCACCGGTTCAGTAACCGTCAGGACGGTCCTTGAGCTTCCCAGCACCACATTCTTCATCAGTTCCAGGGCGGATCCGTCGTCCATGAATTCCTGATAACGATACAGCGCGTCAACTTCATCCGCGTAGCGGAAGGGGTCGCCGTCGACAGCCCACCAGTAGTTGAAATTCGGGACCTGGTTGAAACCGATCTCCTGCTCTTCGGCGATCAGCCGCGTATCCCTCTCAAGGGAGCGCACGATCTTTTCAACTTCTTCCTCCGGGAAGCCCTCTTCCGCGGCGGTCTGCAGGCTCTCATTCACCAGTTCGACAAGCCTGTCCGAATCCTCCGCGTTCACATTGTCAAACAGGAAGGCAAAATAGTATTCCGGACCGTCCGTGCCGCAGAACACGTTCATTTGAGCTTCCGGGTACTCCTTCTCAAGAGCTGTCGCCAGCCATCCCGTGCCGCTGCCCAGCAGGTTGGCGATCACATCAAGGCGGTGCCCATCCTCCGGATCCGTCACTCCGGTCAGGATCCCATAGTATACGCAGGATGCGTTATTCGTGTCGGATCCTTCTTCCACTCCAACGGTAAACGACTTCTCCACGGGCTCTGTCACCGGAACATACTCCGGGTCCGAGATCTCTACGGGAGTATCATCGTATTCGTCATAATAGCCGCTCAGGAGTTCAAGGAAAGCTTCGTAATCCTCTATGTCTCCGTACAGGCAGGCCAGAGAGTTCGAGGGCACATAATATCTGTCATGGAACGAGCGGATATCATCCCATGTCAGGTCAGGAATCTCCTCCGGGAGACCGCCGCTCTCCGTGCTGTAGGTGCTTCCCGGGAACATGCTGCGCATGAAGTTATAGTGCGCGTATGCGGAGGTATCCATGACGCCCAGCATCTCACTGTAGACCGTACCGTTGATCGTCAGCTCATCATCGGCATCCTGCAGCTCATACCTCCACGCCTCTGTTGAGAACGGATAGGAATCTGTCATGATCAGCGGATGAAAGCAGCTGTCCGTGTACCAGTCCGCGTAGCTGAGCAGCTGCTCTTCCGACAGGGACGCCACCGGGAACATGGTCATGGTCTGATAGGTCATGGCGTTCATGTTCGTGGCATAGGTCTGGTAGCTCATGTTAAAGAAAATATCGAGCGGATACTTTTCCGAGCCGCTCAGTGTCGCGTGTTCAAACACATGGGGAGTCCCCTTGTTGTCGCTGACCGGCGTTCTGAAACTGATGTTGAAAGCCCGGTTCAGGTCATCGTTTTTGATCAGCATGACCTGTGCCCCGCTCTTCTGATGCCTGAACAGGACGATTCTGGCGTCCATCAGGTCAAAATCGCGGGTCTCTGTCACCTCGTACCCGCAGACAACATCTCCCTCTTCAGGAAGTTCCTTCTCCCCGGTCTCCTCTGCTGCCTCTTCTGTAACAGCTTCCGCCTCCAGGGCCTGGGCAGCTGCCATGACCGGGCAGGATGACAGTGCAAGCATGCCGGCCGCAGCTGCGGCAGTCAGTCTGGTCCATAGTCTCTTTCGCATTTTTTCTCCTCCACGTTTTTCACATTGATAACAGAACATGCCTGTGAGCCATACCTGCCATTATCAAAAAAATGGAGCCGCCGCAATGCTTAATGCGGCTGCCCCATGTGATTGCAGGACGGCGTCTGCCGCCTGCTCAAATGACCACGATGATTCCGCCATCGTTCGCGTAGGTCGAGGAAAGACCTCCCGCCTCCTGCAGGATAACTTCCCTGACTTTGATTCTGGCCAGGATCGCATCTCTGACCATTATAGCACGTTCCCGGCAGTTTACATAGGTGATTCCAAGTACCCTCGTTTCCGGGTGCACTGTTTTTTCCACTACCTGGTCGACCATCTTCATCAGCGCTTTGTTCGATCCTCTGGCCTGATCCACCTGGATGATCTCACCGTTTTCTGTTCCGGCGCAGATCGGCTTGATCTTCAGCACTGCCGCCGCAAGCGCCTTGATCCGGGAAAGCCTTCCGTTCTTCCGGAGAGTCTCCAGATTATCCAGCACAAAGAACGTATGCTTTCGGATGCAGTACGCCTCTACAGCCGTACAGATGTCCTCGAAGCTGTGTCCCGCTTCCTCCATCTCCGTGATCATCTTTACAATGATCGTTTCCGCGCAGGAGGTGGACCTTGAATTAAATACATGGATCTTCGCTCCCGGATGCTCCTCGAGATACATGTTCTGCGCCATGATGGCGCTCTGATACGATCCGGACAATTCCGCGGAAATGGTTACTCCGTATATATGATCTGCGCTGCAGTCAAACGCCCGGTAAAACGCATCCGGCGACGGACATGCCGTTCTGGGACACGTGGGTGATTCCGCGATCTTTTCGACCAGAAGCTTCTGAGGTATGGTGCCGTCATCCGTATAGTCGACCCCTCCGATCGATAAGGTCAGGGGAACGATCACATACACGTCGGGATCCGTCATTTCTTTCGTAAACTCCCCCGCGCTGTCCATAGCGATTCTGAAACTCATAACTTCTCCTTTTACCGATATATCATGTAGTTTTCAACACTGCTCCTTATGGTATTTTACTACATATCCTGCGTGTTGACCATAACATACCGGCAAAATTTTCCCCACGGAGGCCGGACATCTGTCCCGAAGATCAGCCACAGGACAGGAATGCCCATGGCTTCCTGTTCCGGAGGAAATGGCGCGTACCCGTCTGTCATGATGATCATGGCGCGGGGCACTTCCCGCCGGAGCATGTTTGCCTTCAGGTATTCAAAGATGCAGTAAAAACTGGTCCCGCCTCCGCCGGCGGGAATCATTTTCCCTATATCTCTGGCGTCTGTAAATGAGACCGGGGCTGTGACCGTCGTATCAAAAAAGGATATCTTTCCCTGCAGGAAGCCGGTCTGCCTGACTGCATGAGCGATCTCATTCATGATCATTTCCAGCTGTCTCTGCGATATGGACCCTGACGTATCAACGCAGAACCACAGGTCTCTGATCTCTTCTTCGGGAACGGTATTCAGTCCGGGCAGGATAAACGGCCAGTCCGTCAGCCTGCGCTCCGGCGGCAGGAAGGAATAATCTTCCTGCTCTCCTGTCTCAAGGATGAAATCCCTCAGAAGCTCTTTCCACCTCAGGCGGGAGGCTTCTTCGTATCCTTTCCTTAATTTTCTTGCAGCCTGCGGCAGTTTCATCCGCCCGGCTTCCTTTCCGCAGATGCCTTTTACAGCTGCTGCCCAGGCATCATCCGCCGCCTCCCTGTCCTCAATTTCGTCCCAGTACTCATGTGAATCGATCAGGGGCTGCAGAAGCAGAGAATCCTGCGCTCCTTTTTC
>CADCOP010000193.1 GCA_902803065.1 uncultured Lachnospiraceae bacterium
GCCGCGGTGAAAATATCGACCAGCTTGAAGTGCTGGTGGATCATGCCGATGCCGAGCTCATAAGCGTCTTTCGGGGACCGTATGACGACCTCTTTTCCGTCCATGAAGATCTGGCCCTGATCGGGAAAGTAGATACCGGAAAGCATGTTCATCAGCGTTGTCTTGCCGCTCCCGTTCTCGCCGAGCAGAGAGAGGATCTCACCCTTATGCACGGTCAGGGAGATGTTTTCGTTCGCGGTAATTTTGCCGAAAGACTTGCATATTCCTTTCAGTTCAATTGCATTTTCAGCCATTCTGCGTACTCCTGTGTAAACATAGTTTCATTCGGTTTATAAAGCTGAAAAAGGGCTGCCGCGTACGGCAGCCCTGAGATCATTTAATCTGTTTATGCTGGATCTTCTGAACTTCCGTATCCGGCAATCAATTAATACATCTGGTTCAGCTCTGTGATACCGTCGATGATGAATGTGAAGGCCGGAGCAGATCCGAGCTCGGACTCCATGAAGTAACCATCTTCGCTGATGTACTCAAGGCCGTTGAAGCCATCCAGATCAGCAGTAGAGGTAACGGTCTCGCCGCCAACGGTCCATGTGGAGGTATCGAATACCTTCAGCTCGCCGCTGTCGATGGCTTCCCATGCAGCATTGACTGCCTCTTCTGTGCCTTCCGCAACGTTCTGGCCAAGGTCTGTCAGAAGAACAGCGCCGTCAGCATGGCCGTGGCACCAGTCAACATCGATAGCTTCACCGTTCATAACGCTCTGAACAGCGTATGTGTAGTACGGAGCCCAATTATTCGTTGAGGATGTCAGGTCATAGTTCGGAGCAACATCGAGCATTCCTACATTGTAGCCTACATGCCATGTCTGGCCGGCTTCACATGCAGCTGCGGCGCCGGTCGTGTCAGCGTGCTGCGCAACGAGCGCGCATCCGTCTGCGATCAGAGCTTCCGCTGTCTCTTTCTCCAGAGCCTGATCAGCCCAGGAACCTGTGTACTTGACTTCCATGACAGCGTTCGGGAATTCGCTGCGCAGACCAAGGAAGAATGCTGTGTAGCCGGAGATAACTTCCGCATAGGAGTAAGCGCCTACGTAACCGATCTTAACATTGCCGTCTGCGTCGCGGACATCATCACCCAGTTCGCCGGCAGCATCCAGCTCAGCAAGCTTGAGACCGGCAACGACGCCGGAGACATAACGTGCTTCGTAGATGGATGTGAAATAGTTGTGCATGTTGTCAAGCTCGCTCATGGCAGCCTGATAACCTGTTGCATGGCAGAACTGGACATCCGGATATTCTGTGGCAGCCTGGATCAGATAGCCCTCATGACCGAAGCTTGTACCGAAAATGATCTGGCAGCCCTGATCAGCAAGGTCAACTGCAGCATCGTAGCAGCTCTCATCTTCCGGGATGTTGAACTTCTCGATGACCTGATCATCTGCAATGCCGAGAGCTTCCTGCATGCCGTCGATACCGCTCATGTGAGAAAGGGAGTAGCCTTCCTGCTCATCGCCAACATAGATCACGCCGACCTTCATGTCAGCAGCATCGATGGTCTCAGCCTGTGCCATTGCAGCTGTGCCTGCAGTAAGAGCTGCGATAGCTGCAAGTACTGCCAGTTTCTTAATTGTTGTCATTCTTTTTCCTCCTCTGGTCTTAGGCGGCAGCGCCGCAAGTGTGAGATTAAAAAAAACCGTTTCTATAGTAGCAAATGGGAAGAACGGGTGTCAATGGAAATAACATATAAATAAGAAAAAAGTCCCGGCGATTCTTTGGTGGAGTTGACTTTAAACACTTTTTCGTTATATGATTTTCCGGAGCAAAAACGGCAGGATCTGCCGGACACGCTCCTGACCGGGCGTGAAAATAAAAGGAAAACGGAGGCTGAAACATTGAGCAGGTGGTACGAAACATCCATTTTTTATCATATATATCCGCTGGGGCTGTGCGGCGCGCCCAGAAACAATGAACACACGGAGACGGTGCACCGCCTTCCGAAGCTGCTTGAGTGGCTGGAACACCTGAAGGAGCTTCATGTTGGCGGCATATACATCGGCCCGCTGTTTGAATCCTCCAGCCACGGGTATGACACGATCGATTACAGAAGAGTGGATTCCCGCCTGGGTGATAACGATGATTTCAGGGATTTTGTAAACAGGGCTCACGAGCTGGGAATGCGGGTCGTCGTTGACGGCGTATTCAACCACACGGGCCGGGAATTTTTCGCCTTTGAGGACATCCGGAGGAACAGGGAGAATTCTCCGTACCGCTGGTGGTACAAGGGTATCAATTTCGACTGGAACAGCGCGTATAACGATGGGTTTTCCTATGAATCCTGGAGAAACTGCGGAAACCTGATCAATCTGAACCTGCAGAACAGGGAGGTTAAGGATTATCTGTTTGACGTGATCCGCTTCTGGGTCAGCGAATTTGACATTGACGGTATACGGCTTGACTGCGCGGATGTGCTCGACTTCGATTTCATGAAGGAGATGCGCTGGATGAGCGGGAGCCTGAAGGAGGATTTCTGGCTTCTGGGCGAGGTGATCCACGGGGATTACGCGCGCTGGGCAAATGATTCCATGCTTCATTCCGTGACAAATTATGAACTGCACAAGGGTCTGTATTCCGGACATAACGATCACAATTACTTTGAGATCGCCCACACGATCCGCCGGCAGTTCGATGCGAACGGGGGAATCTACCGCGGAAGAACGCTCTACACCTTTGCGGACAATCACGATGTCGCCCGTCTGCCGGACAAACTCAGGGACCAGAACCATCTTCGTCCCGTATATACGCTGGTCTACACGCTGCCCGGCCTTCCTTCCGTCTATTACGGATCGGAATGGGGCATCCGCGGGCGTAAGGAGGATGGGGATGAGGCTCTCCGTCCCTGCATTGACCTGAGGCAGATATCCCAGGAGCCGCCGGTTCCGGGCCTGAATGAGTATCTCTGCCTTCTCGGAAAGATCCGCGAAGAGAACGCGGCGCTGCGCGAAGGACAATACCGCGAGCTGCTTCTGACGAACCGGCAGTACGCGTTTGCAAGGATCCTCGGAAATGAAGCGGTCATCACCGCTGTCAACAATGACGACAGGGAGGCAGACGTATGGATCCCCCTGCCCATGGCAGCGGATACGCTGACTGATCTTACGGACGGAACACATGTTCCCGCGGAGGGCGGAAAGCTCCACATTCAGATACCTGCAGGCGGGAGCCGGCTTCTGCGCCTTTGATACGGATGCCTTCGCTTTGTGCCTGTAATTTGAAAATAACTGTAAACTTTTTCGATTTTGGGTTCCTTATTCTTCAGAAAAATAGTACAATACTATGAAGAATACATTGAGAGGAGTCTGCCATGGCTGTTAAGAAAACAGGCAGTTCTGCAAAAAAAGCAGCAGCTGCTGATAAAACTGCAAAAGGTGCGGTCAGGAGTACCGCGAAAAAGACAACCGTAAAGAAGGAGACCGCTGAAGTACAGGCTAAGGCTCCGTCAGAGCAGGAATTCAGCGTTTTTGTCACAGATCTGGATCAGTATCTGTTCGGACATGGAGTCCATTACGATATTTTCCGCAAACTTGGCGCTCATGAAGCTGTCAAAGACGGCCAGGAGGGCATTTATTTTGCGGTCTGGGCACCGCATGCCGCTGCAGTGCATGTCATCGGATCATTCAACGGATGGAATGAAGAGAGCCACCCCATGCAGAGACTTGAACCGCTGGGCATTTTCGAGGCCTTCATTACGGAAGCGCACGCGGGGGATATGTATAAATTCCTGATCACCGCGAAGGACGGAAGAAAACTGTACAAAGCGGATCCGTTCGCAAATCAGGCTGAAAAGCGCCCCGGCACAGCGTCTGTCGTTACGGATATCCGTAACCTCAAATGGACGGATGGCGCATGGATGAAGAAGCAGGAGACCTTTGTGCCGGAGGAGAGCCCGATCGCGATCTATGAAGTGCATCCGGGCAGCTGGATGAGGCATCCGCACGGGGAAGGTGAGGACGGATTCTACAATTACCGTCTGTTCGCGGAGCGCTGCTGTGAATATGTCAGGAAGATGGGCTATACCCATGTAGAGCTTATGGGCATTGCGGAGCATCCGTATGACCCGTCCTGGGGCTATCAGGTCACAGGCTATTACGCTCCCACATCCCGCTACGGAACGCCGGAAGATTTCGCGTATATGGTCAACTATTTCCATAAGAACGGAATCGGCGTCATCCTTGACTGGGTCCCGGCGCATTTCCCGAAGGATGCCCATGGCCTGGCGGACTTTGACGGAGAGCCCTGCTTCGAGTATGCGGATCCCCGTAAGGGCGATCATCCCGACTGGGGGACAAAGGTATTTGACTTTGGCAAGAGCGAGGTAAAGAATTTCCTGATCGGCAACGCCCTTTACTGGGTCGAGCAGTTCCATGTCGACGGACTGCGCGTGGATGCGGTTGCTTCCATGCTGTATCTTGATTATGGCCGTCAGGATGGCCAGTGGGTCCCGAACAAGTACGGCGGGAATCAGAACCTTGAAGCCATTGAGTTCTTCAAGCACCTGAACAGTGTGGTGCGCGGAAAGCATCATGGTGTCATGATCATCGCCGAGGAATCCACGGCATGGCCGAAGGTCACGGATAAGCCGGAAAACGACGGCCTCGGTTTCTCCATGAAGTGGAACATGGGCTGGATGCATGATTTCCTGGATTACATGAAGCTGGACCCGTATTTCCGCAAGTTCAACCATAACAAGATGACCTTTGGCATGACATATGCGTATTCCGAGAAGTATATTCTTGTGCTCAGCCATGACGAGGTCGTTCACCTGAAATGCTCCATGATCAATAAGATGCCGGGCCTGTACGACGACAAGTTCGCGAACCTCAAGGCAGGCTACTCGTTCATGGTCGGACATCCCGGGAAGAAGCTTCTGTTCATGGGACAGGATTTCGGACAGCTTCGCGAGTGGAGCGAGGAACGGGAGATCGACTGGTTCCTGCTTGCGGAAGAAAAGCACCAGGAACTTCAGGACTATGTGGCAGACCTGTTCCATCTGTACCGTACATCCAAGGCGCTCTATGAGCTTGATTCAGATCCGGCAGGCTTTGAGTGGATCAACGCGGACGATGGTGACCGCAGCATCTTCAGCTTTGTACGTCATTCAAAAGATCAGAAGAATAATCTGCTGTTCGTCATCAACTTCACTCCGATGGACCGTCCGGACTACCGTGTCGGTGTCATGAAGAAGAAACAGTACCGCCTGGTACTTAACAGCGATGACAAAAAGTACGGCGGATACGGCATCGAAGAGCCGCTTACCTACAAGGCAGAAGAGAGCGAATGCGACGGCAAGCCGTATTCCTTCGCGTACCATCTTCCGCCCTACGGCGTAGCGATCTTCAGGTTCTGATTCTTTTATTCAACTGGTTTTGTACATCCAGCCGGGCCCCCTTTACGGGAGCCCGGTTTTCCTGTTCCCGTTTTCCCGGCCTCCGGGCATTGGAGTCATCCGGCGCGGATGACGCAGGCACGGCAGGACAAAAAAATGTACAGGTGCAGTGATTTGTGGTACAATAATAAATCACAGGTTATGAAATACCGGCGCTGCCGGGTACGGCTTTCAGCAGTGGGTACAATCCTTGCTGAAAGTGCTGCAGGATGCATATGGAAAGTAAGAGAGGTATCATGAATTCCGGAACAAAGCTGAAAGTTAAATACAGCGGTATGCTGAAACTGCACTGGCAGTGGAATGTCGCCCTGGCGTTCACCCTTCTGATCCTGGACGCGGTGCTGATGTACCATGAGCGCACAGCGGGAATGATAGGTATCGTTTTCACCGTGTTCTACTTTACGGCGATCCTGATCCTTTATTTTCACCTGAGGCCGGGCATTCTCCGGGAACTGGTGGATTTCGCCACGCATTACGGACTGATCCAGAAGGAGATCCTGGAGGATTTTGAGATCCCCGCAGCGCTTCTCGGCCCGGATGGAAAGATATTCTGGATGAATACGCGCATGGGTGAAGTGACCGGCAGGGATGTGCATTACAGGAAAAATATTTCCAGCATATTCCCGGAGATCAGCCGGAACGTGCTCATGACAGATTCGGACAGAAGGGACATCTACATTTCCGCGAACGAAATGAACTTCCGCGTACACATTCAGCGCCTGAAGATGGATGAGCTCGTGGATGAATCGGCCATGGTCGAGAAGGATGGGGAGACAGGCTGGCTGTTTATGGTCTACCTCATTGATGAGACGATGCTGCGTGCTGCCATCCAGGAAAACCGTGATAACAAGCCGGTCGTCGGCCTTGTTTATATTGACAATTTTGACGAGGTCGCGGAGCGCGTGGATGAGACCAGGCAGTCGATCATCAATGTGTTCGCCGAGAGGAAGATATATAAATACTTTGACGATTACGCCGGACTGGTCAAGAAGCTTGATAAGGATAAATATCTCGTGATCTTTAACAATAAGATACTCGAGCAGATCAAGGAGGAGAGGTTTGCCCTTCTTGAGGGTATCAAGACGATCAATGTCGGTAATGATATCCGCCTGACAGTCAGCATGGGCATTGGCATGGGCGGAGGAAGCTACAGAGAAAACTATGAATATGCCCGCGGATCCATAGAGCTTGCGCTGGGCAGGGGCGGTGACCAGGTCGTTCTTAAGGACGGTGACCGGACGGATTTCTTTGGCGGCAAGACCCAGAGGGCTGAGAGAGCTACATACGTTAAGGCCCGCGTAAAGGCGGAGGCGCTGCGTGAGCTGATCATGGGCAGGGATATCGTGATCACCATGGGGCACAGCATCACCGACATGGATGCCTTCGGGGCGGCCGTAGGCGTGTGCCGGGCGGCAATGTCTGTCGGGAAACCGGCGCATATCGTGCTGGGGGATCTCAATTCAAACATAAGGGACTGGGTGGCCAGGTTTAAGGAGAGCAAGGAATATCCGGATGATTTCTTTGTGACCCATGAGGAGGCGCAGCTCCTGGTCAGCAATTTCAACGCGGCGGTGGTCGTTGTGGATACGAATGTGCCGCGGCGCGTGGAATGCCCGGAACTTCTTGCAAAGTGCGAAACGATCGTTGTTCTTGACCACCACAGGCAGACAACGGAAATGATCGAGAACGCGTCCCTCTCATACATAGAACCGTCGGCTTCATCTGCCTGTGAGATGATCGCGGAGATCCTTCAGTATTTTGAAGCGAATGTCCGCCTGTCCAACCTGGAAGCAGACAGCATGTACGCCGGGATCATTATAGACACCCACAGCTTCGCGGCGAAAGCCGGCGCGCGTACCTTTGAGGCGGCCGCGTACCTGCGCCGCAGCGGCGCGGACGTCATCCGCGTGAGAAAGGCGCTTCGCGACGACATGGACAGCTACAAGGCAAGGGCGGACGCGGTGCGTAACGCTGAGAAATTTATGGACAGCTTTGCGATCAGCATCTGCAACGCGAAGGGCGTTGAGAGCCCGAGCGTTGTCGGAGCGCAGGCTGCCAACGAACTGCTCAATATCGTGGGCGTGAAGGCATCTTTTGTTGCCACGCCTTCTGAGGACCGCGTATATATCAGCGCCAGATCCATTGATGAGGTCAATGTACAGGTCATCATGGAACGAATGGGCGGAGGCGGCCATATGAATATTGCCGGCGCCCAGCTGTCCGGAGTCACTCCGGAGGAGGCTGTGGAAAAGATCAAGGAAGTATTGAAAACAATGACAGAGGAAGGAGCCATCTGATGAAAGTAATTCTGCTTGAGGATGTTAAGAGTGTTGGAAAAAAGGGAGATATCGTTGATGTATCCGACGCGTACGCGCGCAATGTGCTTCTGAGGAAGAAGCAGGGCGTCGAAGCGAGCGGGAAGAATATGAATGACCTGAAGCTGCAGAAGGCAAATGATGAAAAAGTCGCTGCGGAGAATCTCGCGGCGGCGCGGGAGCTTGCCGGAAAGCTCGAAGGCGCTGTGATCACGCTGAAGGTCAAGGTCGGTGAAGGCGGAAAGATATTCGGATCTGTTTCCGGCAAGGAAGTGGCGGAAGCAGTGAAGGACCAGCTTGGTATTGAGATCGATAAGAAGAAAGTCCTTCTGCCTGCTCCGATCAAGGGGATCGGAACGACAGAGGTTCCGGTCAAATTGCATTCGAAGGTGACCGCGCAGCTTAAAGTCAATGTGGAAGCGCTCTGATCCGGGAAAACGAAGCGGCTTACTGCGGCAGGGCTGGCAAAAGCTGCAGGCCGCGGCAGGACAGAATGATTTGCGCAGCACCAGAGAGGGTAGTTCATGGAAGATACGCAGTTAAAGAGAGTTATGCCTCACAGTACGGAAGCGGAGCAGTCGGTCGTCGGCTCCATGCTTCTTGACCAGGAGGCGATCGCCCAGGCAATGGAGATCGTTACAGCGGAAGATTTTTATCATAAGCAGTACGGGATCCTGTTTGAGGCTATGACGAATCTGTATTCAGAGGGAAAGCCGGTGGATCTGGTCACGCTGCGGGACCGTCTGCAGGAAATGGATGTCCCGCCTGAGATCATGAGTCCGGATTTTCTCCGCGATCTGATCACAGCAGTTCCGACATCCACGAATGTGCGTTTTTACGCGCAGATCGTCCAGGAAAAAGCGGTGCTGCGCCGCCTGATCCGCGTCAATGAGGAGATCGCCGGACAGTGCTACGCGGGAACGCAGAAGACCGAAGATATTATGGAGGACGCCGAGAAGAAGATTTTCCAGGTCCTTCAGACGAAGTCATCCGCGGATTTTGACCCGATCAAGGACATTGTCCTGCGCGCTCTGGACCGCATTGAGATGGCAAGCCGGAATAAGGGAAATGTTACGGGACTGGCGACAGGGTTTACGGACCTGGATTACAAAACGTCCGGTTTCCAGAACTCGGACCTGATCCTTATAGCGGCCCGCCCTTCTATGGGAAAGACCGCGCTGGCCCTGAATATTGCGGAGTATATGGCTTTCAGGAATGATGTGACTGTTGCCATATTCAGTCTTGAAATGTCAAAGGAGCAGCTTGTGAACCGTCTGCTTTCCATGGAGTCCCGTGTGGACGCTCAGGTCCTCAGGAACGGAAACCTGACGGATAATGACTGGGCACAGCTGATCGAGAGCGCGGGCATTATAGGAAGGTCGCACCTGATCATTGACGATACGCCGGGCATTTCGGTCAGCGAGCTTCGGAGCAAATGCCGCAAATACAAGCTTGAGCATAATCTCGGCATTATCCTGATCGATTATCTGCAGCTGATGGCAGGCGGGAAAAAGGCAGAATCGAGACAGCAGGAGATATCGGATATCTCCCGGTCCCTTAAGGAGATCGCTCGTGAGATGCAGGTTCCTGTTGTGGCGCTTTCGCAGCTTTCCAGAGCAGTCGAGCAGAGACCGGATCACCGGCCCATGCTTTCGGACCTGCGTGAATCCGGGGCCATTGAGCAGGATGCAGACGTGGTCATGTTCATCTACCGCGAAGATTATTACAACCATGATACAGAGCGGAAAGATGTGGCGGAAGTTATTATAGCGAAACAGAGAAACGGCCCGATCGGCACGGTTGAGCTGGCGTGGCTGCCCAGATATACGAAATTCGCGAATCTTCAGAAAAGGCAGGAGAGCCAGGGCGGCTGATCAGAATCTGCCGCGTACCCGGGTCTGTTCCCAGTATTCACCCATGCTTGAGCCCGGCTTTTCGGAGACTTCATTATTAAGATAATCATCCAGACCGTCGGCAGATGGATTCCATGTGCGGGCGGTCTTTTCATCGGGAAATTCGATTTCCGCGTACCAGAATTCTGTCGGAAGCCCTTCGTCCACATGGCTGACTTCCAGATGGAGACCGCCTGTGAGCGCATAGGTCCGGCGGAGCTTGGGGATCAGCGGCAGAGCGATCATCTGCTCCAGATCCCGGAATTTATCTTCAGGGACAGCTATCTCGATCTCATTCCTGACGATGCCGGCCCCTGTTTTGAAGCAGAGAATATAGCTTGTAAAGAGCGGAGCTCCGGACGCGTCGAACCGGAGCTCTTCCTCCCGGATACGGACTGTCGGGCGCACAGTCAGATAACCCTGGCGCATGTTGTGCTCGCGAAGCAGCTTCAGCGGGAGCTGCGGCCATCCCTTCACCATCCATTTACGTTCGATTTCCATAATGTACTGAGATCCCTTCATTCTTCATCGCAGGATACTCGTGACTTCAGTCATGAGAGGACTGCGTAAAACAAATCTGTCTTCATCGCAGGTTACAATCCTGCGATGAAGAATAAAGCCAAAAACGCGGGGCTGCCGTATTTTACGGCAGCCTCAGTCATATGCGGCGTCAGTATGTCCGCATCAGTCCAGCCGGATATTCTTGAGCAGGGAGCCGAGGGATGTTCCGATGGCTTCGGACTCCGGAAGCTCGATCTTCTCTTCCTGGATCTCTTCTGCCATAACATCTTCCAGAGCCTTCATGCTCAGGCTGATCTTCCCGTCTTTCTGATCGATGACCTTGACTTTGACCTTCTGGCCTTCTTTCAGGACAGCAGCCGGGTTTTTGACTCTTTTCTGGGAGATCTGCGAGACATGCAGAAGTCCGGACAGACCGTTCCCGAGGTCGATAAAGGCGCCGTACGGCTTGATGGTCTGTACGGTTCCCTCGGTTACGAGGCCAATCTGGACCGAGGAGACCATGCGGGAGCGCTCCTCAGCCTGTCTTTCGCGGAGGATCTCGCGGGCGGAGAGCACCAGGTGCTTATCAGCCTCGTCTGCCGCGATCACGCGCACTTCGATGGATTTTCCGACCCATTGGGAGAGCTCTTCTTCTCCGACATACGTCAGAGCAAGCCTGGAAGCAGGGATAAAGCCGCGGACGCCTTCGAGGAAAGCGATCGCGCCGCCGCGTGTCGTTTCTGCGATGCGGACGGTCACGTTATCCTGTGTGGCAAGCAGCTCGCGGAGACGGTCCCATGCCAGCAGGGCAGCAGCTTCCTTCAGAGAGAGAAGAATACGTCCCGCGCCGTCATCGCGGCGGACGACGGTTGCTTTGAGCGTCTGGCCGATCTCAATGCGTTCTTTGATGTTGAAGGAAGGATCGTCGCTCGCATTCTCAAGCGGGATCACGCCCGGGGCGTAATAATCAAAGTCCACCAGGATCTCGGTATCGGAGATGCCGATGACAGTTCCTGTCAGAACGTCGCCTTCATTGATCGTCCGGAAGGAGGCTTCCAGCTCATCCTTAAGGTCATCCATAGTCTCCGGAGCGGCTTTCTTTTCTTTCTCTTCTGCTGCAGTCTCAGTCACAGGTGTTTCGTTGTTGCGGATCTCATCCATAGTGCTTTTCCTTTCCAACCCTTTATGATTCCTTTTTTATATTTTCCGGGTCATCGGACCCTGATATGAACTGATTATAGCACACGCGGGATGGCTGGGCAAATCATCGCAGAGGCATTATTTTACAAAACAGTTCCCAGAATTTGCATACAGTGCTATAATGAATCCAAATATTAAGGAAAACTGGTGTTTTGATGGAAACGATTTATATGGATATGACGGAAGGCTGCGACGAGGCACTGATGGCGCAGGCGGGTGAGATCCTCAGGCGGGGAGGGCTGGTGGCCTTTCCTACCGAGACGGTGTACGGGCTGGGCGGGAACGCCCTCGATCCGGAAGCATCGGCGAAGATATATTCGGCAAAGGGACGCCCGTCGGACAATCCGCTCATTGTGCACATTGCATCCTTCGATGCGCTTCCGGCTATCGTCAGCAGCATGCCCGCAGAGGCGGAAAAGCTGGCAAAGGCTTTCTGGCCGGGACCTCTGACCATGATCCTGCCGCGCGGGGAAAGAGTTCCTCTGGAAACGACCGGCGGGCTCGACACGGTTGCGGTCCGCATGCCCGACAATGACCTGGCGCTTGCGCTGATCCGGGCAGGCGGCGGATATGTTGCGGGACCTTCTGCCAACACATCCGGCAGACCGAGCCCGACGAAGGCGTCCCATGTAATGGAAGACCTGGGAGGGAAGATCGACGCGGTGATCGACGGAGGAAGCACTGGAATCGGGGTTGAATCGACGATCGTTGATCTGACAGAGGATGTGCCGGTGGTACTGAGGCCGGGATACATCAATATGGAAATGCTCCGGAAAGTGATCGGAGAGGTGCGCATGGACAAGGGGCTCACGTCCGATGATCCCAGCGTGCGTCCGAAGGCTCCGGGCATGAAATACAGGCATTACGCGCCGAAAGCCGACATGGTGATCGTTGAAGGAAAGCGGGAAAATGTGATCCGTACGATCAACCGGCTGGCAGCAGAGGACATCCGCAGAGGGCGCAGGGTCGCGGTCCTGACAACGGATGAGGGAGCGGGCGCCTATCCCATGGGCCTGGTGGTTTCCGTGGGAACGAGAAAAGACGAGATCACGATTGCCCGGCATCTTTATGACAGCCTTCGGTATTTTGACAAGGCGGGGGTCGACAGTGTCTATTCGGAAGCGTTTGATACACCGCAGGTCGGCGGGGCAGTTATGAACAGACTGCTGAAAGCAGCCGGCCACCGCGTTATCATGGCGGATGAAGAATAAGTCAGAAGGAGCTTGGGGTCATGAAGAGGTTTGACAAACTGATTTTTGTCTGTACCGGCAATACTGCGGTCAGCCCGATGGCGGAAGCCATTCTGCAGATGAA
>CADCOP010000194.1 GCA_902803065.1 uncultured Lachnospiraceae bacterium
ATTCAGGAAAGCAAGCTGCAGGAAGGGCAGATCGACCTGCCTCTTTCCGGATATGAGCAGTTCTGGAATTATGCCGAAAAAAAAGGGTATTCCGGTACAGCCGTATTTACCAGGGTAAAGCCTTTGTCTGTGACATACGGGTTAGGAATCGAAGAGCATGATCATGAAGGCAGGGTGATAACACTCGAATATGATTCTTTCTATCTTGTAACCGTTTATACGCCGAATTCCCAGGAAGGCCTGAAACGACTTGATTACAGAATGAAGTGGGAGGATGATTTCCTGACCTGGCTCAAAAGTCTGGATGCCGTAAAGCCTGTGGTATTCTGCGGTGATCTGAATGTCGCTCACAGGGAGATCGACCTGAAAAACCCGAAAACAAACCGCCGGAACGCCGGTTTTACAGATGAGGAGAGAGCAAAGTTTTCTTTGCTTCTGGAAAATGGATTCACGGATACTTACAGATACTTTTATCCCGACACGGAGGGAGTGTACAGCTGGTGGTCCTATCGCTTTAAGGCGCGGGAAAAAAATGCCGGCTGGCGTATCGATTATTTCTGTGTTTCTGACAGGCTGCAGGACAAGCTGCAGGACGCCAGGATACACACGGAGATCTTCGGCTCGGATCACTGCCCTGTCGAGCTGGATATAAGTCTGGAATAACAGAAAACGGAGGAAGCCTATACATGACATTACAGACTGACACAAAGATCAAAGCTTCCGCGTATGTACTGACAGAACCGGGAGCATGTATTCTCGGGAAAAATGAGATCGCTTTCTGCACTGCCGCTGACCCGGGCAGCGAAGTAAGCCTCATTCTTTACAGACCGGGAACGAATGAGATCACAAATGAATTTCCTATGCAGGAAGATCCTTATCACGGTTCGCTCAGAAGCATCCGGATATCGGGATCTGCTCTGCAGAAAACGGAATATAACTACAGAATCAACGGAAAGATCGTTACAGATCCTTTTGCGCAGCGGCTTGTCGGCCGCCCGGATTTCGGCAGGAAGAATAACGGGAAGGGCCTGATCGTGAGGGCAGCGCTTGCGTCTGCAGATCCGATGGCAGAAGATATACCGCCCCTGCGCATACCATATGAAGATGTCGTTGCCTATACTCTCCATGTGAGAGGATTTACTGCCCACAGAAGCTCAGGAGTCAGGCATAAAGGAACATTCAGGGGAATTGCCGAAAAGATACCGTACCTGAAGGAACTTGGCGTTAATCAGCTGATCCTGCTTCCGGCGTATGATTTTAATGAGATCATAGAACAGAAAACAACAAGAGCGATTCCGGAATATGCGCAGAGGGCTGAAGAGGCGAGGGCAGCGCGGCAGAATGCCGCAAAGGAGAGCGGCTCTTCAGGAAAAAATGGAACAGAAGAGGCCCCGTATAAGATCAATTACTGGGGATTTACGGATGAAGCATATTATCTGGCTCCGAAAGCTGCATACTGCGCCACTGCAAGACCTGATGAGGAATTCCGCAGCCTGGTGAAGCTTCTTCACAGCAACGGTATAGAAGTCATCATGGAATTCGGCTTTCCGTCCGGCATCAGTGAAGCTGCCGTCTGCCGTATCCTTTCCTGGTGGGCAGGCCATTATCATGTGGATGGCTTCATGGTGCTTGCCAGACCGGAGATCACTGCCATGCTGCCCCGGGAGGAGATACTTGCGGACAGCAAACTGATCGCGGGATATTTTAATACAGATGAAGTTCTTCCCGGAGGAAGCATAAAAGGCAGAAGGCTGCTCGCGGACTGCAATGACGGATTTAAGAATGACTGCCGGCGTCTTCTCAAGGGAGATGAAGGAGTTCTCAGCGCTTTCTCAGAACGAATGAAACAGAACCATCGCTGCAAGGCGATCATGAATTACATGACAAATCATGACGGCTTTACGCTTCTGGATCTTGTTTCTTATGATAAAAAGCATAATGAAGCAAACGGGGAACAGAACCGTGACGGCGCTTCCTGTGATTTCAGCTGGAACTGCGGTGAAGAAGGTCCGTCCAGAAAGAAGCAGGTCCAGCGGCTGCGTATGCGGCAGATGAAAAATGCCATGGCCATGTTGCTTCTTGCGCAGGGCACGCCCATGATCCTGGCCGGGGATGAATTCGGGAATACACAGATGGGCAACAATAATCCCTACTGTCAGGATAATGAGATCACCTGGATCGACTGGAACAGCGCGAGGCGGGGCAGTGAGCTCCTTGCATTTGTGAAGGACCTGATCGCTCTGCGCAGAGCGTATCCTGTACTCCGGCAGGCAAAGCCGCTTCTCGGATCGGATACGACGTTCCTCGGGTATCCTGATATATCGTTCCATGGCTCCAAAGCCTGGTACGGGGCATTTGATTACCAGAACAGACATTTGGGCATCATGTACTGCGCAAGGACCCCGGAGCAGCCGTTTGTGTATACGGCGTTCAATTTCCACTGGGAGAGCCAGACTCTGGCAATGCCGAACCTTCCCAAAGATAACGTGTGGAAGCTGAAGGCGATGACCTGCGATACGCAGGACGATATCATTCCTGAGGTCAAAGAGCGCGAAGTTGTGATCCCGGGACGGAGCGTCTGCGTGTATGTATCCGAAAAACAGAATAATACATCAGAAGGCAAATAGAATGGGAAACGAAAATAGCAGCGGCAGAGAGGGAACGATCACCCCGGACAAGCTGTTCGGACACCTGAAAACGATCACAGAGCATAAGATCCTGGTCGCGAAGCATTGCTTCGCGATCGGGCTTTACAGACAGGGAATCATGCATGATCTGTCAAAGTATATGCCCACGGAGCTGCTGAATGGTTTTAAATTCTACCAGGGCGGGACGAGAAGTCCAAACAATGGCGAGCGTGATGTGAAAGGGTATTCTGAAGCATGGATGCATCATAAGGGACGCAACCGGCATCATTATGAGTACTGGACGGATTACGCGCAGAATCCTTCGGCCTCGGAAACACTGATCGTATACGTAAAGATGCCCCGCAGATATGTGGCCGAGATGGTCATGGACCGGATGGCTGCCAGCAAGATTTACCTGAAGGATAAGTATACGGACCGGTCGCCTCTCGAGTATCTGCAGAGAGGAAGGAGCCGCAGCCTGATGCATCCGGAAACGGCGCAGGAGCTGGAACGCCTCCTTACGATTCTCGCTGAGCGGGGAGAAAAGGAGCTGTTCCGCTTTATCCGCTGCTATTATCTCAGGGGCGGCGATATGAAGACCGGACGCAGAAAAAGTTTGACTAAATGATTGGAAGATGGGAGCAATGGTAAAATGATAGGAGATAAGAAAGTATTATTCAGCGGTATGCAGGCGACGGGAAATCTTACACTTGGCAATTATCTGGGAGCGCTCAAGAACTGGGTCTCGCTCACGGATGAGTACGAGTGCTTCTACAGTGTGGTCGACATGCATTCGATCACTGTCCGCCAGGATCCGGCTGTCCTCAGAAAAAGAGCAAGAGCGCTGCTTCTGCTTTACATCGCTGCCGGTATTGATCCTGAGAAAAACTGCCTGTATTACCAGTCCCATGTTTCAGCTCACGCGGAACTGGCCTGGATCCTGAATTGCTTTACTTACATGGGTGAACTGAACCGCATGACGCAGTTTAAGGATAAATCCGCCAAACATGCGGATAACATCAATGCGGGACTCTTTACCTATCCTGTCCTCATGGCAGCAGACATTCTCCTGTACCAGGCGGATGTGGTCCCGGTAGGGATCGACCAGATGCAGCACCTGGAACTCACAAGGGATGTGGCTCAGCGGTTCAACGCGATCTACGGAGATGTGTTCACAGTTCCGGAACCCTACATCGGAAAGATCGGGGCCAAGATCAACAGCCTGCAGGATCCGTCCAAAAAGATGAGCAAATCGGATGAGAATCCCAACGCGAGCATCTATCTGATGGATGACGCGGATACGATCCGCAGAAAATTCAAGCGTGCCGTAACGGATTCGGAAGGAGTGATCCTTTACAGGGATGAGCAGCCGGGCATCCGTAATCTTCTGGATATCTACTGCGCGTGCACGAACAAGACTCCGGACGAGGCCGTGAAGGAATTTGACGGATGCGGATACGGTCAGCTCAAGGAAGCGGTCGGTGAGGCAGTTGTTGAAGTCCTGATCCCGCTTCAGAAGCGCGTAAAGGAGCTCGAGAAGGATAAGGCTTACATAGACAGCATTATTAAGAATAACGCTGAGAGAGCCTCTTATACGGCTTCCAAAACGCTCAGAAAGGTACAGAAAAAAGTCGGATTCCCGGAGAGGATCCGCTGAGCGCTTCTGTAAAAGGAGCGGCTCAGGACAGGAGTCCTGAGCGCAAATGGAACAGGTTCTTCATATCAGACGGGAGCGGATCATGGAAATGCATATCCGCTCCCGTTATCGGATGACGGAAT
The DNA here is from genome assembly GCA_902803065.1 of uncultured Lachnospiraceae bacterium. Taxonomy (GTDB): domain Bacteria; phylum Bacillota; class Clostridia; order Lachnospirales; family Lachnospiraceae; genus Merdiplasma. The sequence continues at coordinate 4,407 of CADCOP010000194.1, forward strand.
TCAAGGCTGCAGGAATGCAGCGCCTGCCGCTGCATCTGGCGGGATCCCGGATTGTACAGAAAATCCCCGATCAGCGGATGCCCCGCGTAGAGCATGTGTACGCGGATCTGGTGCGTTCTTCCGGTATCAAGCCGGATCTCAAGAAGTGAGATATTTTCAGTTTCGTTATATTCAAGTCTTTTATAGCGCGTCAGCGCGTATTCACCCTGATCTGAGACTTCTCTCATCAGCGCTGAGCCCGGGACCCGGGCAATAGGAGCGCAGATGATCCCTTCATGATCGGTCTTTCCCTCGGCAACAGCCATATATGTCCTGTGAATCTGCCTTTCCTTCATGGCAGCACTGAGGATCGCACTTGCGAGAAGGTTCTTCGCTATGATGAGCAGTCCGCTTGTATCACGGTCAAGCCGGTTGATGCAGTGGAATGTAAAATGACATCTTCCCACGGAGTCTTTTTCGCAGAGTCCTTCTTTAAAAAAATGCCAGGCTGCGGCATTTGCGGCGGTGTTGTCGTAGTGTCCTGCGGACGGATGCACGCTCATGCCCGGCGGCTTACTGATCACGAGTATATCCTCATCCTCGTAAACGATCCCGACCGGAAGCTCCACAGGAAGAAAACCTGCATGAAAAAAAGCGGAGTCCCCGCTCCGCATACCGGGGGGACTCTGCTGTGCGGGATCTGTGACAGTGATGTCAACAATATCACCCTGTGATAGTTTTTCCGTAACCCTTGCCCATTCACCGTTCCGCCGGATTCCTTCCGGAGTTCTTTTCAGATGGGCAAGGATCTTGTGCGAATATCCTCTTGAACGAAGGAAAGCTTCGATCGTCAGAGAATCTTCGCTTTCATCGATCATGTATTGTAATTGTCTGTTCATCAGCTGGATTTTACTTTATTCCAGTAATCTGTGTAAAGTGCTTCCATTTCATCGCCGAGATACAGGAAGGTCTCGCAGTTTTCAAGCATCTCGTCCGTCGGGAAGGCGATGGTGCTGTTGCGGATATCTTCATCCTCAATGAGTTCTCTTGCGGCGGTGTTCGGAGTAGAGTATGTAATGTAATCAAAGTTCATCAGCGCAATGTCCGGACGGCACATGTAATTGATAAATGCCTCGGCGTTCTCCTTGTTCTGCGCATTCTTCGGAATGACCCAGGCGTCGATCCAGACATTGGAGCCTTCCTTAGGAATAACATACTCAAGGTTCTCGTTTTCACGCTGTGTGTAGATCGCTTCTCCGGAGTAGATGACTCCGATCGCGGCTTCTTCGCCGATCATCTTGTCACGGACCTGATCGATGACATAAGCCTGAACCAGCGGTTTCTGCTCGATCAGGGCATCCGACGCTTCCTTAAGCTCATCCTCATTGGTCGTGTTCTGTGAATAGCCTGCGCGTTTGAGAGCTACCATGAGGGCATCGCGGACACTGTCCTGCATCAGAATATTGTCTTTGTACTGCTCATCCCAGAGAACGTCCCAGCTGTCGATCTCTCCGTCGACCATGGTCTTGTTGTAGAGGATGCCGACAGTACCCCAGCAGTAGGGAACGGCATATTTATTGCCCGGATCAAATTCCCCGGCCCATTTCATGTATGTATCTCCGATGTTGGATATGTTTGGGATGTTGTCCCAGTTGATCTCTGCAAGAAGGTCATTCTGGATCATTTTGTCGATCATGTAATCGGACGGGCAGACTACATCATAGGAAACACCGCCTGCGCTGACCTTCGGATACATGATCTCATTTGTCTCAAATTCTTCGTAAACGACCTTGATTCCGGTCTCTTCCTCGAACATTTCAAGGACCTCGGGATCAATGTATTCGCCCCAGTTGTAAACAACGACCTTGCCGGTTCCCTTTGTTGTGACAGCAACAGGAGCATTGCCTTCGGTGGCAGCTTCCTGCGTATTTTCCGTGACGGCTTCAGCAGCTTCCTGCGTATTTTCCGTGACAGCTTCAGCAGCTTCCTGCGTGTTTTCAGTCACTGCCTCGGCAGTATCCTGTGTGTTTTCGGTGACTGCTTCAGCAGCGGCAGTCTCTTTTTCTGTCTGTGTATCAGCCTTGGCCTCCGTCTGTGTCTCTGCCTTGGTCTCGGGCGTTTCATTCGGCTCGAGCTTACGGCATCCTGTCACAGATGCGGCGGCAAGAAGTCCTGTCAGTAAAAGTACCATCCATTTTTTCATCATTCTAACTGTGCCTCCTTGCTTAGATAAAATCCATATATTCTGATACATAGCCTCTGTCATGCAGAAACTATGTTATTCAGACTCATTCGTGCTTCTTTCCGGATCCGGGTTTTACGTTAGTGATCAGAAGAAGGATCATCACGGACATAAAAAGAAGAGTGGAGAGTGCGTACATTTCAGGCTTGATGCCTTTGCGCACTTCGGTGTAGATCTTGGTTGAGAGTGTTTCAAAGCCCGGCCCCTTGACAAAGTGCGTAATGACAAAATCGTCAAGAGAGAGCGTGAACGCGAGAAGAAATCCGGAGAGTACGCCGGGCATAATGTCGGGAAGTATGACTTTCCGGAAGGCGAGTGCCCTTGTGGCTCCCAGATCAAGCGCAGCCTCGTACGTGCTCATATTGATCTGCTTCAGCTTCGGCATGATGCTGAGCACTGTATAAGGCAGATTAAAGGTGATGTGGCCAATGAGGACCGTCCAGAAACCGAAATCGATTGTATATCCGAAATTACGGAGAAACTGGCCGAACGCGATGAAGATCAGCATCAGGGAAATACCGGTGACGATCTCGGCATTCAGCATGGGTATGTTGATCACGCCCATGATGATTGTCCGCAGCCTTGTGTTCATTGCATTCAGCGACAGCGCTGCTGTCAGGCCGAGAAGCGTTGAGACAGTTGCTGACAGAACGGCAATGATGAGTGTGTTCGCGAGAGCATCCATGATTGCGCTGTTCTGGAACATGCTGATGTACCATCTGGTGGTCCAGCCGCCCCATTTGGCCCTCGTCTTTGAATTGTTGAACGAGAGAATGATCAGCGTCAGTATGGGAGCGTACAGCAGTATAAAGATCAGGATCAGGTAAAGCCTGGAAAGAATCTTTTTCATCAGAAGGCCGCCCCCTCTCCGTTTTTATCGTATTTCTGCATGATGGCCATGCTGATCAGGATAAATATCATAAGAACGAGCGAGAGACCGCTCCCGACGTTCCAGTTGTTGCCCTGTTTGAACTTCTGCTCAATGACATTACCGATCAGCAGGATCTTGCTCCCGCCGAGGAGATCACTGATAACAAAGGTCGTAAGCGACGGAACGAATACCATCGTAATGCCGCTGACTACGCCCGGAATGCTGAGCGGGAAAATGATCTTCGTAAAGGTCTGCACGTCGTTCGCCCCGAGATCCTTGGCTGCGTTGATCACGTTCGGGTCGATCTTGATCAGAACATTGTAGATCGGCAGAAGCATGAATGGCAGGAAATTGTAGACCATGCCCAGGATAATGGCGTAGGGCGTATTGATGATGTTCAGCGTCGGCAGATGAAAATACTTCAGGATATTGTTGATGACTCCGGTCTTTTCGAGAAGCGTCTGCCAGGCAAGCGTCCTCAGCAGGAAATTCATCCACATGGGAATGATGAAGATCATAACGATCAGTCCCGTTGCCTGAAGCTGCATGCCGCGCAGGATCATGGCAAGCGGATAAGCGAGGATCAGGCAGATGACCGTACTGATCAGAGAGAGAAGGAGCGCAAGATAGAGCGCCTTCAGGTTCTCAGGCCTTCCCATCTCCATGATGTTTGCAAATGTAAAGGCACCGTTGTGGTCTGTTAATCCGTAATACAGGATCAGGAGCAGCGGGATCAGGATAAATGCCGCGGTCCACAGAAGATAGGGACCATACAGCAGGGAATGCTTTTTAGACATCGATCGCAGGCGCCTCCTCATCTTCAGATTCAGGTTTATTCATGATCTGGATATTGAAGGGATCAACATGAATGCCGACCTCTTCGCCTACCGGGAACATTTTCGTGCTGTGTACGAGCCATTCGTATCCGTTGGCCAGGACCTCCATCTCATAATGAACGCCCTTGAATATCAGGTTCGTAACAGTGCCGCGGATCGTTCCGCTTTCCGGAGCTCCGAGTTCCACATCCTCAGGCCGGATGACAACGTCGACCGGCTTATTATTGCCGAAACCGGTATCAACGCAGCGGAAGCGTGCTCCGAGGATCTGAACGAGCTTATCTTCGATCATGATACCGTCGATGATATTGGAATCACCGATAAAGTCAGCGACAAACGCGTTCTGCGGCTCGTTGTATATATCCTCGGGCGTGCCGATCTGCTGTATGTAGCCCTGGTTCATGACAACGATGGTATCGGACATGGTCAGGGCTTCTTCCTGATCATGCGTGACATAGATGAATGTAATGCCCAGTTCATTTTTCAGACGGATCAGCTCATACTGCATGTCCTGGCGGAGCTTAAGGTCAAGGGCACCGAGAGGCTCGTCCAGAAGAAGGACCTTCGGCTCATTGACGATCGCTCTCGCAATGGCAATCCGCTGCTGCTGGCCGCCGGACAGGGAATCGGGCATTCTGTCTTCATAGCCCTCAAGATTGACCAGCTTCAGCGCGTAGGAGATCTTATCCTTTATATAGGCGGCGCTTTTTTTTCTGATCCTGAGGCCAAAGGCGATATTCTCGGCGATCGTCATATGCGTGAAGAGGGCATATTTCTGGAATACGGTGTTCAGCTGCCTTTTATTCGGAGCCAGGTTGGTAATATCCTTTCCGTCAAAGATGACTTTTCCGGTCTCCGGATGCTCAAAACCCCCGAGGATACGCAGAGTAGTTGTCTTGCCGCATCCTGAAGGCCCCAGGAGCGTCAGGAACTCATTCTCGCGTATGTAAAGGTTAAGATCATCAAGAACGAGATCACCATCAAAAGATTTTGAAATATGCTGCAGATCGATCAGTTTGTTGCTCATGTTACATTCCTCGGATAATTGAATTTGTAAGATATATCAACGGGATACAGCCGGATACTGTCATACAGCGCCGGCAGACTGCCTGAAGACAGCAGGTACGGCTCAGAAGCTGGGCGGTGTTGTTACCCAAAGCAGAACAGCTCCTTTTGAGCCGGCTTCCAGATAATGGGAAGACCGGGGAGAAAAATAAAATGATTCTCCTTTTCTGGCGCGGAATTTTTTCTGACCCAGATGTATAACGATGCTGCCTGACAGAATATATCCGAATTCTTCACCTTCATGAGGGTTGTCGGGATAAGTCGAGCCTCCTGGCGCGAGAGTCAGGCGGATAGGTTCCATCATATTCTTCTGAGCGTTCGGAATGATCCATTCGATCCGGCTCTTCAGCTCAGGATCCTCTTTTTCAAAATAATCAGCGGCATGAAATACGACCTGATCATCCGTATCGTCATTGAAGAAATCCTTCAGATCCGAGCCCAGACATTGAAGTATATCGCGCAGCGTATTGATGGAAGGAGAAGTCAGATCTCTTTCGAGCTGCGATATGAAACCTTTGGAAAGCTCAGCGCGGTCAGCCAGTTCTTCCTGTGTAAGTCCTTTAGCAATTCGAAGTTCCTTCAGTTTTGCTCCGATATTCATACATATCCCTCTTTGTTGTCAGAAAACATTGATTCTAAACTCAAAGTTTAGAAATATTGAATTCTTTGAAAAACTAAACAAAAAGTTTAGTTTTACTAAATTACGATTGATTATACTACCGGAACGAAATAAGTCAATGGTTTTTGCACTTAAATTATCATTTTTGCAGAACAGGGGAACGGAACAGGATTGCGGCTGCTTCGCAAATGCAATATAATTCAGACAGGACAGAAAACCTGGTGTGATAAGGGATGTATCCGCCGGTATCGGCGCAAAGGAGGAAATATGATGTTATACGAATTGATTGGCTTGCTGCTTTCAATAGCTGTATTTGTCCTGCCAATCGTGCTGATCTGGAAAAAGCATTATTCGCGCTGGTATTTCGGCGCACTGCTCTATATTTTTGCCTGGGTCCTGCTTGTAAAGAACTTAGTGGGCTATCTGGGTGTATGGAATGATGGCGATAGTATTTCGAATCTGAAAGGTCTGGAGATCTTCGTTGATTCCTTTGTGCATGTGCTGCGAAGTTTCAGCCTGGATGAGGATTACACGGCCTATACGGCGGCAGGGAAAAAGCTCCTGATGGAACACAAGCTTGTCCGGACGGCAGCTGTCCTGGGAATCATGAACTCATTTCTGAATATTCTGGCACCCCTGCTCGGTGGAACAGTCCTGCTGGAAATATTGTCAAATATATTCCCCAAGATGCAGCTTGCTTTCAAGAGTTTTCGTCCCAAGTTCGTTTTCTCCGAACTGAACGATGCTTCGATCACACTTGCAGAGGACCTGTATGAAAACAGGAATGGTATTACAGCAAGGATCATGAAAAAGAAGGATTTCCGTAATCCGTTCTCATCCGGCGCGCCTATGATCGTTTTTACGGATATCTACATTGACAGGGAATCTGAACGAAATTCTGAACTGGTTGAGCGGGCAAAAGCGATCCGCGCCATCTGCGTAGATTCAGACCTGAATCATCTGAAGCTTTACAGGTCAAAGCATGTATACTATTTCCTGATGGATACAGAATCTCAGGAAAATGTGAGGGAAGTCGCTTTCCTGCTGTCGGATAAAGGACAAAAGCTCTGGCCGGCCGCGAAGAAGGATGGCTCTGCCGCGGCAACGGAAATGTACGTGTTTCTTGATTCGGATAAAAAATGTGATCTTACGTTAAAATACTATGGTAAATACTGTGAAAAAGCCAAAGACGAAGCAGCGAAGAAGGCGGTCATGCTCCGTCCGATCCGTGATTATATGAATGCCTGTTTTAACCTGCTGTACGATGTCCCGCTTTTCCTTCCGCTTCTTGAGACTTCTGATCGTGAAAACACGGATGAAGAAGATGGAATTCGCAGCCTTACCATAACGATCATCGGCGGGGGCAGTATAGCGGAGGAAGCCTTTAAGGCGGTATACTGGTGCGGACAGATACAGGGAGTAAGACTCCATGTGAATGTTCTGTCCAACAATGCTTACGGCTTCAGGAAAAGGATAGAAAACAATTACCCTGAACTGCTTGAAAGCTGCCGGAGTGGATCACTGCTGCTGAAGGTCAGTCCGGATACAGACAGCCGGGAGTTTAATGAGCCATATATCCGGGAGCTCCTGTTCAGTTATATACGCGATGCATCTGTTCTGCCGGATTACCCTGAAAGGATTCTGGAAGAGACAGATTATTATATCATCGCCGTCGGGAATGATGATAAAGCATTGGATATTACAAGCAGAATTCGTCTGTATCTGGAACAGAGATCGACGAAAGTGCCTGCTGTTCGCCGGCGGGTGATCGCTCCGGCGGTCTTTCTCCCGGAAATAGCCGAAGGAATGAAGAATGTCAGACCAGCAGCTTACGAACCTTATGTCATACCCTTTGCGGCTCTCACACAGCGGTTCAATTGTGAGAATGTTTTTATGGAACGGCTTGTTGCCCGGGATTATTCTTCGGATCAAGGCGAACATTTCTACGGTCCGGCTGACCTGAAGAGCGAGACACAGGACAGCTACCAGTATTGGGCAAAGATAGCGCGGAGAGTCCATGCTCCCTACAAGGCTTTCGGAATGGGAATGATTGAAAACGTGGATATCTGCGGCTCCAGGGCTGTCTACACGATCAGAAATGTGAAAGATGTACGGGATATGGAGGAGAAGAAAAAGGAAATATCCTGGATCGAGCACAGAAGATGGAATGCTTTTATGCGCGTACAGGGTTTCCGCAGTGCCACACGCGAACAGATGGAGAGGTTCTGGGAAGACTGCGGAGAGCATAAGGACCTGAGAAGAAAACTTCATATCTGTATGGTTGAAAGCAGGGAAGGAACGACTGCCATCGCCAGTGATCCGAAGGATTTCGACTGCCTGGATGCCGCTTCCTTACTTGTCAGAAATAAGCGTCCGGATAAGAAAAACCATGATTTCAAAAAATATGATGCTTTCGGATATGATGATGCGCTCATGGAGTTTCTCAAATATCCTTCACAAAAACAGCACCGTATGATAAGATGAATTGAGTGTTTCTGGAGGATGACCTGTCATGACTGCAGTTCATTTCAGCAAGGAGGTTGCAATGAGCGGGAAGAAATATGTAGCCTATGTTGGAACATATACGCATGGAAGCAGTATTGGTATTCATGTGTATGATATAGATGTCGAAAAGGGAACGATGACCGAGAGAAATGTGGTTCCCGTTCACAACGCGTCACACATAACGAAATCCTACAATGGCAAATATCTGTATTCGATTGCCGATGAGGGCGTGGAAGTTCTGAAGATCGAAAAGAACGGTGACCTTACGCCCATCAATCAGGTCGGGATCAATGGAATGCGCGGATGCTACCTTTCCGTTTCAAAGAGCGGAAAATTTCTGTTTGTCGGCGGTTACCATGACGGGAAAGTTACTGTCGTACATACGCATCGCGACGGACGGCTTGGCTCGATCATGGCAGATGTATTTCATAAGGGCATCGGAAGCGTGGCAGAGCGGAATTTCCGCCCGCATGTCAGCTGTGTGATCCCGACACCGGATGACAAGTATCTGTGTGCTGTTGATAATGGGCTCGACCATGTCAAGATCTACCGGATTCATGAAAAGACTGCCCAGCTGGAACTGTATGATATACTTCGCTGCAAGCTGGAATCCGGCCCGCGCCTGATGTGCTTTTCTCAGGACGGCAAGTTTGCTTACATCAATTTTGAGCTCAGAAACACCATCGGCGTATACAGCTATAATGGCGACGGAAAGAATCCGGAATTTGAGCTGCTTCAGGAGATCGGCTCGATCATGGATACGAAAGAGGTCAGCAGCGCATGCTGTGCTCTGAAACTGTCAGCGGACGGAGAATACCTGTATTGTTCGAGCGCGGGAGAAAATACCGTCGGTATTTTCAAAGTAGACAAAAGTACCGGACTCCTTGAAAAAATGTGCATCCTTCCGATCAGCGGAGGCTATCCGAAGGATATCGATGTTCTTCCGGACGGGAAAACGATGGTCGTTCTGTGCCATGAGTCCAATTATATCCGTTTCTTTACGATCGATTATGAGAAGAAGTGTATCGTTATGAAAGGAAAGCAGCTGCCCGTGGAAACACCGAACTGTATCCTGATCAGCGAGACAGAAGAGTAGACAGCGGCCTGAAATATCATCTGGGGTAAATATGATCCTGAGATAAATCTAATAAAGAAACATGATATGAAGATCCCCGGGAACGCGGCTCTGACGGCTGCGTTCCCGGGGATCTTCTGAAGTAAAACTATCGATAGAATCTGAGGATATGATCCATTTGAGAGCTCATGTTCTGAAGCAGAAGATCAAGCACTGTGATCGCGGTCATGCTTTCAACGACGACAACAGCGCGGGGAACGATCACAGGATCATGCCGGCCGCGGATCGTGATCTCGTGAACACTGCCGTCCCGAAACAGCGCCTTCTGAGGCTTTGAGATACTTGGAGTCGGCTTGAAGGAAGCCCGGATCAGAACAGGACTTCCGTCACTGATTCCGCCATAGATGCCTCCGGCATGTTCCGAGAGACGATGGACCCCTGGTTCATCTCCGTACTGATCATTGTTCTGACTGCCCGCTGCCCGGGACACCTTGACGCCGTCGCCGATCTCCACAGCCTTGACCGCCCCGATGGAAAAGAGGGCTTTGCCAAGAAGCGCATCAAGCTTATCAAAAACAGGTTCGCCAAGACCGGGGCGTATTCCGTCGATCCGGCATTCCACGGTGCCGCCCGAGGAATCCTGGCCGGCTATGCATTCATCGAGCCAGGCGAGAGCCTGTTTTTCACTGTCAGGATCCGGCATGCACAGAGGGCTCCGGCGGGCATATCCGGCATCAAATCGGGACGGGTCATACTGAACAGGACCGATGGAGGAAGTATAGGCATATACACGAATGCCCAGCTCCGCAAGGATCTTAGACGCAACGGCGCCTCCGCATACGCGCGCGATGGTCTCCCTCCCGGAAGATCTTCCACCGCCGCGGTAATCGCGGAAACCATATTTAAGGTCAAATGCCTGGTCCGCATGTCCGGGCCTGTAAAAGGAAGCAATCTCACTGTAATCCCGGGAGCGCTGATCCGTATTACGAACGATCATGGAGATCGGGGTTCCGGTGGTTTTTCCATCAAATACACCGGAGAGGATCTCGACCGTATCGCTTTCGCTGCGGGAAGTCGTGTACCGGCTCTGCCCGGGCTTTCTGCGGTCAAGAAAAACCTGGACATCGTCCTCTGAGAGTGAAAGACCGGCAGGGCAGCCGTCAATGACAGCGCCCACTGCCTTGCCATGAGATTCACCCCACGTTGTGACAGAGTAGAGTTTACCAAAAGTGGATCCTGACATAAAACCTCCATATAAAACATTGTTAGCGTCGTCTGCATCCGTGCGATATCTTAAAATATTATAATCTGTTTGGGGTTCGTTGACAAACAATTTGCAAAAACATATAATTGACTGCAGGTCACGGCGCTTGCTGTGTTTTGTTTTTTTGTATAGTAATGCATTTATTTTGTATATATATAGGGTAGTATATGCCGTGGTGCCTGTCATTGGCATGGGGGTCTTATATGAATTTTCTGAATAATCTTGAACGTAAATACGGAAGATATGCTGTGCGCAATCTGCCGGCTGTAATGATCGGCCTGTATGTGGCCGGATATATTCTGCAGACGTTTTCTCCGTCTGTGCTTGCTTTTCTGAGGCTCGAACCGTACTATATCCTGCATGGCCAGATCTGGCGCATTATCACGTGGGTCATCATCCCGCCGAGCTCCCTCGATATTTTTACGATCATCATGCTGATGTTCTATTTTTCAATCGGTCAGTCGCTGGAGAGGACCTGGGGCGCGTTCCGCTTCAATGTCTATATTTTTACAGGCATTATTTTTACGGTCATAGGGGCTTTTGTGCTGTACGCGGTCTACGCGCTGCTCGGAATGTATTCCTACAATATGGTCATGATCGGGTACTATTTCAGTACTTACTATATTAACATGTCTATTTTCCTGGCTTTCGCGCTCAGCTACCCTGACATGCAGGTCATGCTGTATTTTATTATCCCCGTGAAGATGAAGTGGATGGGCGTGCTGTATGGCATACTGATCGGCTACAGCTTTATCCGGTCTGCATGGCCGGGAAGAGTGGCAATCATTGCTTCTCTGCTCAATTTCATCATTTTCTTTATTTCAACGAGGAACCCGGGACGTATCAGCCCGCAGCAGATCCGCAGAAGGACCGCTTTCCATCAGAGCGTGCGGTCCGCCCGCCCGGCCTCCAATAACGGCGCGAGGCATAAATGCGCTGTCTGCGGAAGAACAGAACTGGATGATCCCAGCCTGGAATTCAGGTACTGCTCCAAATGCGACGGGGCGTATGAATATTGCAATGATCATCTTTTCACGCACCAGCATATTAAGAAAAACTGATCATATCATATTAAATTCTTATTGAAAGAAAGTGTTATTATATGCCAAATTTCTTCAGTAAAAAAAAGTCAGATATCGTGATCGCCGTAGTCGTCACACTGCTTCTTCTGGGAGTGACTGCACTGGCTATAGCGGAGAAAGCAGCCGGAGAGACCTGGTACGGCCCCCTGGCGATCGCTTTGTCTGCCGCAGCCGGAGCGCTTGCGCTTATCAGCATCCCGAATAAGATATTCGGCTTTTTCCGCAACCTTATTTTTATCCTGGGCATTCCGTTCTGCGCGGTTCTGCTCGTACAGAATTTCACGCTGAACCCGCTGGGAGAGAAGGGCATCTATCCTATGATGCTTCTTGCGAACTGTGTATTTTTTTATCTCATATACCTTTTTCTTGCTTTTCTGTGCGGCAGTTTCCGCATAGGTTACAGTGTGGCTTCTGCTGTATTCAGTCTGATCGGCATTGCCAACTATTTTGTTGTTCAGTTCCGTTCTTCACCCATCGTTCCCTGGGACTTGTATTCCATCGGCACAGCTGCTTCCGTTGCGGATAATTATACATATTCTTTTTCCTGGAGGTTTGTGAGCACTTTTATAGCGTTCGGACTTCTCTTTGTCCTCGGAACAAGGATCACCTGGAAGATCTCGCTGCCTGTGATCCGGATCATCGGCATGATCCTTACAGCCGGACTTTTTGTATTTTCTGTGTATTCTCTTCAGAAAAAGGAAGTCAAGGACTGGCTCGGAATGGATCAGACGCTGTTTACGCCGAATGTACGATACCGGAATAATGGTTTCCTGGCCGCGTTTCTCGGGAACATTCATCTGATCAATGTGCAGGAGCCATC
>CADCOP010000195.1 GCA_902803065.1 uncultured Lachnospiraceae bacterium
CTGGAAGATATAGCGCAGGTCTGCATAGAAAAGGACATTTACGTGCTCAGTGATGAAATATACGCGGAGCTGACCTATACGGGAAAGGATCATGTAAGCATAGCTTCCATTCCCGGAATGAAGGAGCGGACCATCCTGATCAACGGCTTCTCCAAGGCATACGCGATGACCGGCTGGAGACTGGGATACGCCTGCGGTCCGGAGGAGATCATAAAACAGATGATCAAGATCCACCAGTACTGCATCATGTGCGCCCCGACGAACAGCCAGTATGCGGCGATCGCTGCGCTTCGCGACTGCGACGATGAGGTCAGGAAGATGCGTGATGCATATAACCAGAGGCGCCGTTTCCTGATGCACGCGTTCAAGGAGATGGGTCTTCCCTGCTTTGAACCGTTCGGAGCTTTCTACGTATTTCCGTGCATTAAGGAGTTCGGCATGACAAGCAATGAATTTGCCACAAGGCTCCTGCAGGAAGAGAAGGTAGCGGTCGTTCCCGGAGACGCCTTCGGCGACTGCGGCGAGGGTTATGTGCGTATTTCCTACGCCTACTCCATAGAGAACCTGAAAGTTGCCCTGGAGAGGATCAACCGTTTTATCACAAAGCTGCGCCGGTAACAGGACCGCGCCTGAAATATGAGTTTTTTCATGCTGCCTCAAACGGCAGCATGATCTGTTTAAGGGAGAAATCAATGTATGAATATTGTGCTTCATGAGCCGGAGATACCATCAAATACGGGAAATATAGGCAGGACCTGCGCTGCCACCGACTCGTCTCTGCATCTGATCGAGCCGCTGGGCTTTCATCTGACAGAGAAAAATCTGCAGAGAGCCGGCATGGATTACTGGCATGAGCTGGATGTACACAGATACAGCAGCTATGCGGATTTTATGGACAGGAACCCCGGCGCTGAGATCTTCTTTGCTACAACAAAGGCGGAACAGACATATGCCGACGTCGTGTATCCGCCGGACTGCTTTATCATGTTCGGGAAGGAGAGCGCGGGGATACCGGAGGAGATCCTCATGGAGCACCGGGAGCGCTGCATCCGCATTCCTATGATCACAGAGGCCCGGTCGCTGAATCTGAGCAATTCCGTGGCGGTCATCCTCTATGAGGCGCTGCGCCAGAACGGTTTTGACGGCATGAAGCTTTCGGGGCAGCTGCACAGACACGTATGGGGAGAATAAAGGAGTACTATGAAACTGCCTGCCGCTTTTACTGAGAGAATGAAAAGCCTTCTGGGTGATGAGTCTGCCCTGTTTGAGGCAAGCTACGACCAGCCGCGCAGATACGGCCTGCGTGTGAATACGCTGAAGATCGCGCCGGAGGTGTTCGAGAAAACGGCTCCGTTTCACCTGACGCCGATCCGCTGGATGCCGGGGGCTTATGAATATGAGGAGCAGGATGCCGCGTCCAGACACCCGTTTTACCATGCCGGCCTGTACTATCTGCAGGAGCCGAGCGCCATGACGCCCGCCAGCGTGCTGGCAGCGCAGCCGGGTGACCGGGTGCTAGACATGTGCGCGGCGCCCGGAGGAAAATCCACGGCTCTCGGCGCGCAGCTGAAGGGCAGGGGGGTCCTGGTGGCAAATGACATCAGTGCATCCAGGTGCAAAGCGCTGATCCGGAACCTGGAGGGGTTCGGCATTGTGAACGCGGTCGTGACCAACGCGGTACCATCGAAGATGACAGACCGGTTCAGAGAATACTTCGATAAGGTGCTCGTGGACGCTCCGTGTTCCGGGGAGGGCATGTTCCGCAAAGATGAAGGAACTGTGCGCGCCTGGTATCCCGAAAAAAATGAGGAGTGCGCCAGGATCCAGAGGGATCTGGTGCTCCAGGCCGCTGACATGCTCCGCCCGGGCGGCCGTATGGTCTACTCAACCTGCACCTTCGCGCCGGAAGAGGATGAAGAGATCATTGCGTATCTGCTGCAGGAGAGACCGCAGATGCGTCTGCTCCCGGTGCCGCGCAGGGAGGGCTTTGCGCCGGCTTTTTCCGGCGAGGAGCTGCGTGCCGTTCCGGAATACGCGCGCAGGCGGGAGGCGGGGCTCTCTCCCGCAAGGGAGCTTACCGCGGAGGAAGCAGAATGCTGTGTCCGTCTCTGGCCGCACAGGACCGGCGGAGAAGGACATTTTCTCGCGCTGTTTGAAAAAACCTCGTTTTCAGAAACACCTTTCGGCGTGAATGTTGCTGACAGCACAGGCTGTGATGCACACATGCCCAGGATCAGCAATGAACGCCGCGGAAAAGACCGTGACGGACGCAGGCCCCGGACCGGGGATGAGCGCAGGAACCGCAGCCGCGGGGACCGGACGGGCAGAGGTACGGAAGAAGTATCGCTTCGTGACCAGATGCAGATCCTGGATGCGTTCGGGGAGAAGACCGGCGCCGGGTATGTTTTCCGCGGAGAGGAGCAGAGGATCACGATCCGCGCCGGACAGGCAAACCTGACAGTACCGGGCCTTCCGGACCTGACAGGCATCCCGGTCCTGCATAACGGTCTGTACCTGGGAGAAGTGAAAAAAGACCGGTTCGAGCCGAGCCAGTCGCTGGCCATGGCTCTCAGCATAGCAGATATGAAGGCAGTGATCGATCTTCCGGCGGATGATGAGAGGATCCAGCGGTATCTCAGGGGAGAAACGCTGAATCTGAACGAGGATGAAATTAGTGCTGGCGGAGGCTGGCAGCTCATCTGCTGCGGAGGATATCCGCTCGGCTGGGGAAAACTGACCGGAACATTGCTGAAGAACAAGTATCATCCCGGATGGAGACAGAAGATGTGATTCCGGCCCGATGACTGCCGGCAGCTTTGGAAAGATGTGAATGAAGCAAGGAGGTGCAGGAATTGATAGATACCCATGTTCATTATGGCGCAGAGGCATTTGTGCAGGATCTGTCAGCTGTTATGGAGCAGGACCATGCGGCGGGGGTTGAGAAGGTTCTCTGTCTGCCGATCACCTTTGAAGATAATTTTATGCTCGCACAGAGGACGCAGTGCTGTCAGGACAGCATGAAGTACGCTGCGGGCATCCATCCGCTGCGGGTGCCGCAGCTTTCCGCGGCGGAAGACCAGAGCTTTGCCGCTGCCCGGGAGATAGATGCCTGCAGGAGGAGGATCGGTATTCTGGAGGATTTCCAGGAGATGATGAGCTCCCTGCAAAAGCTGATCAGCAGCGAACCGCAGCGGTTTGCCGCAGTCGGCGAGACCGGCATAGATACGCATACGGATGTCGGGAAGAATAACCTTTACATGCAGAAAGTCTCGTTCCGGGAGCATATCCGCTTAAGCCAGAAGAACCAGCTGCCGCTCGTACTGCATCTGCGGGGAGAGGACGCTTTCAGCCAGGCTCTCTCTGTGATGAAAAACGGGAAAATGGCGAATATTCATTACCGCGGGGTCGTGCACTGTTTTCACGGAACGCGTGAGGACATGGAGATGATGCTGGACGGCGGCCGGAATGACTTTGTGTTCGGGATCGGAGGTATGCTTACCTATCCGGGGCGCGGCGCTGCGCTGCGGGATACGCTCAGAAATGCTCCGTCTGACATGGATATCCTCTCAAAACTCGTTCTGGAAACGGATTCGCCGTACCTTGCTCCCCAGCCAAAACTGGAACAGGGGAGCACCCGGAACACAGCAGGCTTCCTGACAGAGGTCATCCCGCTGATCGCGGAGCTTTTGAACGTCCCGGCGGAGGAGGTCATCCGGCGCACGGACGAGAATGCCCGCAGAATGTTCGGTCTGTAACTGGATCGAAACCTTTACTGTGATTTAGAAATAACTTACTTTGATCCGCTTGCCCATGCGCTTAAGGCAGGCGGACAATTCTTCTACAAGATTCATTTTTATATTGAAATTAATAGGAAGATCCGGATTCTGGTGCGCGGGGTTTATAGCCCTGCCTACATAAAAATTGATGTCTGTCGCTTCCTCGAAGAGAAGCTGGCAGATCTGAGAAGCTCCGTCCCGTCCGAAACTCCATTTTTCATAAAACTCATTTTTGTCAAGGTAGTCCTTTGCGTACTGGACCACGCGGTTCATCGTTACGACGCCTTCGGTAACAAGGTCTACACCTTCAAGCTCTGCGGTTGGCGGTATATCGCTTCCTTTTTCGAAACTGAGGCTGACACGAAGCTGTTTGTTCAGGTGGGCTGCCGCGATGGACGCGGTCGTACCTCCGCAGACGATGTGTTTCCCTTCCTTGGAGAAGAACAGGTTCATCATCCTCGTGCAGTCATCCGGGTCAGAAGGCGGACCGAAAAGGATGTTCATGGGCACGCGCTTGCGGATCCGGACAACGCAGGCAGTGGCGTCATCGCCCGGCTTGTTTCCGTAGAGCTTGTTGCACTCATCCACAAGCATGGTGCAGAGTCCTTTGGCAGTGTACCCGACGCCGGACAGATCCGCCATGAACTGCGCAATATCTTCACGCTTCTAGCCGAAATTGTAGGAGAGGCCGATTCCCGCGTGCGGGCAGCCGTCGCTCATGGCTACAAAAATATCATCCTCCTGAAGGCGGATCAGGGATCTGTAGATGGTCTTGCCTTCGATGTGGATCTCTGTCTTCGGATAGAATGCGACCTTATTGTTGCGGATCAGGATCACATGCGGGTTGTCATACTGGATCAGCTCCGCCATCTCATTGCGGATCAGGCGGATGATCGTGAAAGTGGAATAGGCTACGCCGCGGACGGAACATACCGGGAGAGTAGCCGCTATGGTGGAAACGCAGTCCTCGATGGAGAGGCCTGCGGCCATCATTGTGGAGATGATCTTTGAAGTCAGGGTGGAGAGGATACTGGCCTTGACGCCGCTTCCGAGTCCGTCAGCAAGGACAATGACTATGGAGCCGTCTTCCTGTTCCACGATATCCACATGATCACCGCAAAGTTCTTCTCCGACGTGATTTATACTTTTATATCCGATATCAGCACACAGATCATTCATTACGGATAGACTCCTTTAACTTGGATAAAGCGATCTTTGTCTCAGCAGCGGTCTCACCGAGCAGAGAAGCGATCTCCTGAACAATGCGCATCTGCTTGTCTATGACCTTATCAGCAACTTCAGCCGTCTGGCGGCTGATCTCTTCCTTGCGTTTTCGCTCATCCTCCTCACTTGTGACATCACGCATGATGCACAGCATGATGCGCCCGTCCTCGGCAGGCACGACGGTCTGATCCACGTAGCGGTCGTATTCCGCAAGGTATGTCCGCTGATTGTAAAGCCCGCGTCCGGTCTGCTGCACCTTGTCAAACATATCCGTATCAAGGATCCGGTCCACATGGGTCCCGAGAACGTCGGACGATTCGCGAAGATGCATGAGCTTTAATGCCGCGGCGTTGACCTGCTGGACTTCGAGCTGGTCGTTTACAACGATCAGGGCATTGGGGCTGTTCTTTACGATAGCGTCAGAGAAGCCCTCAGCCTTATCCTTGAGGAACGGCAGGCACATGGAAATCTCCGCCTTGCCCTGGAAGATGGCTATGGCTTTCTCACGGCAGGTATTGTAACCGCAGGATCCGCAGTTAAGCTCATCGGAGGGCTTGTATTTGCCCATTTCATGCATGATCTTAACGAGTTCCGCCTCAGAAGGCATTTCAGCTTTATACATGAGTGGCTTAAAGGTGTGCCTTATGAATGGGATATCCGGCTGGGCTATATCAAAATCCTTCCTGCCGGCAAACGAGGATACGGCCACATAGTCCATGACAGGGCTCCGGTGGTATTTTTCCATGACAGGGCCGCCGATGCAGCTTCCGGCGCAGGCAGACATCTCGATAAAGCATTTATGAATCTTTCCCTGAGCGATATCTTTGAGAGCGGCAATGCAGTTTTCCACGCCGTCGAGAGCCATGTACGTGAAGCCGGGTGCGTCCTTGGCCATTGTTCTGAGAATACCGCCTGTTGTCGGGAAGAACCTTGCGCGGCTCTCATCGCTGTGCACGATCTTCCGTTCGGGTACGATATGTTCTCTTTCAAACCAGTGGGTCAGCTCCTCAAAGGTCAGCACAGCGTCCACGATATCATCCGAATGGGCAGCCTCATCTTTTTTGGCCACGCATGGCCCGATAAAGACGGTTTTCGCATTCGGGATGCGCCGTTTGATGTCCTTGCAGTGCGCCTGCATCGGCGAGAGAACATCTGCCAGATACGGGAGCTGCTCGGGGAAATACTTCCGGATCAGCAGATTAACGGAATGGCAGCAGGAAGAAATGACGATATCGCGGTCTTCCTCGCTGAGCATTCTGTCATATTCACGCTTGACGATGGTTGCTCCGAGAGCTGTTTCCTCGGCGTCATAAAAACCGAGCTTCTTAAGCGCGTCACGCATCGCTTCAATACCAACGCCATCATAATTTGCGATAAAGGAAGGCGCCAGGCTGACTACGACCGGATCGCCGCCTGCGATCAGGACGCGGACCTTTTCCGTTTCGTCCACGATCTCCTTGGCGTTCTGCGGACAGACAACGAAGCAGTGGCCGCAGAGAATGCATTCGTCATCGATGATGTGCGCCTGTCCGGCGGAGAACCGGATCGATTTGACCGGACAGTGACGGATACATTTATAGCAGTTTTTGCAGTTGGATTTTTTGAGCTTGATACATCCGGGCATATTTCTTATACCTCCGATCTGATTCTGGACATGATCTGGTCTTCAAAAAAACGGGGAAAACTTTCCGGAGTGATTCCGGTATAGACATCATCGTCGACCTCGATCGTTGCTCCCTGACGGTTGCATTTGCCGAAGCAGAAGCTGCCGACAAGGATCACCTCGTCATCGAGGCCGTTTTCTTCAATTGCCTTGTTGAATAATTCGACGATCTCCTCAGAGCCTTTAAGATGGCAGGAGGAGCCTACACATATGGATACGATCATTGCCTCAACCTCCGTTTATATGCGCCTTGGCGGACTGGATTCAGGTGCGGCTCTCAGCGGGTACCCGGTCAGGAGTTACTGTTTTCGCACCCATAGAATATATATGTTTATTTTATAACAAAATCGCATATAGTTCTTCCTTTTTTGAGAAAGTTTTTTAAAAAGAACAGAAAAGGCAGCTTCCCGGAGGAAACTGCCCTGTGAAATATGACGAATTGTTGATGTGCGGTGTCAGATCTGCGCTGCGGCATTCTCGCCCGCGATCTTACCGTAATACATGGCCATGGAATGACTCACGCCCTTCAGGCCGATCGGGTACTGCAGTCCGAAACGTCCGCCCTGCATATTGCCGGCAACATAGAGACCTTTGATGATCTCGCCGCATACCTGGCGTCCGCTTTCATCTGTGACCTCGGTGAAGGTATGGCAGTTTTCATCTGATTCAAGGCCGCCGATGCAGACAAGCATGATAGCGGTAGTAAACATATCTGCGTAGAACGGAGCGGTATCGACCGGAAGAAGCCTGGACGCGACCTTGTGGAAGTCGTCATCATAGCCTGCCGCGGCCAGTTCGTTATAGCGCGCGATCGAAGCAAGAGCCTGCTCCTGGGCGGCAGTATCATCCGGATAGACCTTCGCGACCAGCTCTTCAAGCGTATCTGCCGTGAGGCAGCGGCCGTCCGCGATTGCCTCTTCCAGCTGATAGGGGCTCTTCCAGTTGCGGTATGTCTGGTTGTTCTTCGGAGCTTCATCAATGGAAGCGTAGTCTTCAAAATAGCATGCGCCGCCGTGCGCTGCCGGCATGTGAGTCACCTGCTCCGGCCAGTTGGCGTCGAAGAACTGCCAGCTCTGCATCAGTCGGGTCTGCTCGACCTGGTTTTCAAGCTGCTGTCCGGGGATATCCTCGCACATATACCGCTTTCCATCCATGTCAAGGTTCAGGAAGCCTGCGTTGCCCATGACGCCTACGCCTGAGAGGTCAGCGCCGCCGCCCATATGATGGATCATCGGAGCGTTGTAACCCTGGATCTTTGCGCCTGCCCATGCGCCCATGCGCAGTCCGTCGCCCTGGTTCGTGGGAACGCCGTTTACGTCAAAGGAAGTGAACAGGCGGTTCTTTGCGTGGGATTTCATTACGTCCGGAGCGAAATGGTTCATGGCCGCGTCATTGGAGCCGTAATCGCCGGTGGAGAGGATCACGCCTTTTTTCGCTGTTATTTTAAGGTACTTTCCGTTTGTTGCGGAATCCGGATTGCTGTCCAGGGCATAGACGCCGACGCAGCGCCCGTCCTCCATGATCAGTTTTTTGCCGAAATGTCCGAAATAAGCCTCAACCAGGCCTGTATCAAGTGCTTTCTGCCAGTTTGCGTTAAATGTAGCCGCCTGGCTCGGAAGGAATTCAACAGAGGTCGGATAGCAGGGGAACCGCTCTTCCTTCCAGTTGTATACATGCTCATTTCCATCAGCATCCTTATACGACGGAAGCGGACGGAAGATCGGTACGAGGAAGTCATCCGCGTTCTCATCTTCGATTGCCTGGCGGGTCTCATCCGCGATGAACAGATGCTCATCCGCACCCATCCACCAGTCGAAGGCTTCACCGATGTTGTCGGCCCACTTTTTGGCAATGGAGCGTTTTACCCGGTAGCCGGATTCGTTTACATGAGAGTCAATGATCTCATCTACATCCTCCTTTGACAGGGCTCTCTCAGGCCAGCGCTCATTCAGCGTCGGACTGTTCAGTACGGCGTATTCGCCGGAACGGCAGTTGGGGGCTGCAGAGCCATCGATACCGATGACAGATGCGCCAGCTTCGGATGCGCTTCTTGCTGCGGACACGCCTGCGACACCAAGGCCTACGATGACCACATCGGCTTCAACTTCATCGTAAACGTCAGCATCGGAGATCTCCGGCTCATCGCCAAGCCAGTCATCGCCGCCGGATGCCTGAGTCTCAGAGCCTTCCGCTCCGGCGACTGCTTCGCCCTTCGCCTGCGCGATGCAGTTCTGGGCAGCTTTTTTCACTGCGTTAGAAGTAACGGTAGCTCCTGCTACAGCATCGACATCCGCGCTCTGTGCCTCGAGGATAGCCTTTGCGAGAGGCTCCGGGGTCGCTGCGCCAATACCTGCGGTCTCACCGGCCGCATCGATCTGAACATCCAGGATGCTTGTTTCATCGAATGTCATGGTTACTGTTACGGTACTTTCCAGTCCCTGTTCCGAAGCGGTATAGGTACCCGGCGTGTATACAGC
>CADCOP010000196.1 GCA_902803065.1 uncultured Lachnospiraceae bacterium
ACCATGAGCACGGGAGGAAAGGGAAACGTGATCGGAACAGCGCTTGCCTCCATGGTGATCGGCCTCATGCGTTTCGGCCTGCCGCTCTGCTTCAAGATCGGTATCCAGTATCTTGATATTCCGGTCGGAATGCTCCTGCTGGTCGTTGTCCTTGCGCGGGCCCTGGCAGCAAAGCCATCCTTCCAGAACCTGATCGCCGGGCGGAAGAGAAGAGTATCCTGACCCTTGCGGGAGAACGCAGGAGACAAAGACCTGCAGTGATACACACTGACCCTTGCTGGAGAACGCAGGGCGGCGGGGCAGGATAGCGTGAATGCTTGGAGAACGCAGTGTTCTCTGGACATAGAAAAACTTATAATTTTATCAAGGAGGAAAAAGGTATGACAAAGAAAATCGTGTGTGGTTTACTGACAGCTTCCGTAGTTGCGGCTATGGGCATGGGCGTTATGGCAGAGTCTGTTGAAGGCCTGACTGTTGCATTCATCCCGAAGGTAACCGGAAATGCATTCTTTGAGTCCGCGAACGATGGCGCTCAGGCGTATGCCGAAAAATGGGGCATTACCGTTGAGTATATGGGCAATGCTGTTGCCGGCGCTGCTGAGCAGACAGAAGTTATCCATCAGGCGATCAACAGCGGCGTAGATGCGATCTGCATTTCCACCGTTGATGCTGCAGGCGTGTCCGATGCCCTGAAGGAAGCAACAGACATGGGTATCACCGTAGCAACATGGGACTCTGACGCGAATGTTGAAGATCGTACCCTTATGGTATCCCAGGGTACTCCTGAGGTTCTCGGCGAGATGCTTGTTGAGATGGGCGCTGACTCCCTGACAAAGAGAGGCAAAGATCCGGCAGCTGATCCGATCAAATATTGCTGGCACTATTCACAGGCAACCGTTACCGACCAGAACTCCTGGCAGGTAGCAGGCGAAGCTTACATCGCTGAGAAATACCCGAACTGGGAAAATGTAGCACCGGACAACTACTACAGCAATCAGGACGCAGAGCTGGCTGTTACAACAGGCGCGGCTGTCCTGGCTGACCATGAAGACATCGATCTGATCATCTGCAACGACTCCACGGCTCTTCCGGGACAGCTGCAGGCTGCTCAGAACGCAGGTCTGACAAAAGACGACATCTCCATCACAGGTTTTGCTTCCCCGAACTCCATCAAGCAGTTCTGCTCCGACGGCATCCTCTATGAGTGGGGTCTGTGGGATTGCCAGATCCAGGGCGCTATGGGCTGCTACGTTGCAGCTTATGTTGCAGCTGGCAACGAAGTCAAGGTCGGCGACGTTATCTCCATCCCGGAGATCGGTGATGTAGAAGTTCTCGGAAATGATAGCATCGCAGCAGGCGCAGAGACAGCAGAAGTCAACAATGGTGTTGTTCTTCTTCCGGAGCGCGCGATCTTCGATGAGTCCAACATGGATAACTATAACTTCTGATAACTGATATGTGATACCGCGATCGGGTAACATAACGGATATGCGGGATGATCCGGTCAATATTGAGGTTTTCAATTCAGTAAAACAGTAGTAGTATAGTGAGTGAAGGAATGCTGCAGGGAGCAATCGTATCCTATGAGGAGACCGGCTTTCTGCAGCATTTTGCAGCAGGGGTCCTGCGGTCAGGCAAAGCAGGATCATCTGCAGGATAACAAAAGTGAAGCAGTATATTGCGGGATGACAAATCCAGAATTAAGAAAGAGGTATGATCTATGGCAGATACGGAAGGACTGAAGGTAGCAAAGGATTATCACGTAGATACGCCGTTTGCGAATCAGGAAGGATTTTATGTGAAAGGCGCGAACAGCCTTGACTGGGGCATGAAGAAGCATCTTTCCAACATTTTTGACCCGAAGAGCGGCAATACGGTCATGTTTGCGTTCGACCACGGTTATTTCATGGGCTCCACCGCAGGACTTGAGAGGCTGGACCTGCTGCTTCCGAAGCTGGCGCCCTACGTGGATGTGTTCATGGGAACGAGAGGGGCGATCCGCGCCTGCGTACCGCCTGAGATCACCAAGGGTATTGCCCTGCGTGTATCTTCCGGATCCTCCATGCTCAACGATGATCTTTCACATGAGGTCGTTGCGGTTGACATTGAAGACGCCATCCGCATGAACGCGGACTGCATGGCAGTACAGACATTTATCGGTGCTGACGGACAGCTCGCGAGCATCGACAACCTGTCCAGGACCATCAACGCAGGCTTCCGCTACAGCATTCCGACGCTCGGCGTTGTTGCTGTTGGCAAACAGATGGAGCGCACTGACAGGTTCTTTAAACTTGCCACCAGGATCGTGGCTGAGATGGGCGTACAGCTCGTCAAGACCTACAACTGTGAGAACTTTGAAGAGATCGTGGCAGCCTGCCCGGTACCAATCGTTGTAGCCGGCGGCAAGAAGCTTCCGGAAGCAGACGCGCTGGAAATGGCTTATGAGGTCATCTCCAAGGGAGCCCACGGCGTAGACATGGGCCGCAACATCTTCCAGAGCAATCATCCGATCGAGATGGCGCAGGCCATCCGCAAGGTCGTACACGAAGGCTTCACAGGAAAGCAGGCGTACGAATTCTACCAGGATATGGTGCATTCGAATTGATGGGACCTTTCTTTACCTGCTGCGCCTGATCCCGGCGGGCAATGTGTCATCATGTGCCTGCGGCGCGGATTGTTGACATACACAGGAATGGTTCTGTATAATCTGGAGAGAGGGCAAAGTGGCCGCCGCTTTGCTCTTCTTTTTATATAAGGAGAGAATCAGAAGATGTCGATAAAGAATAACCAGATCTATTTAACAGCCATGCAGTTTGTGGAGGATTTTCCGAAGGGGTACCCGGAAACGTTCCTCTGCGGTATTGCTGAACTGCTCATGATGGATGAGGGAAAAGTGCGGCTGATCCTGGGATCGGACAAGATCGCTGAGCTGGAGAGCGTCCGCAGAGTATTTGAATCCTTTAATCTTGACCCGAAACTCGTCAGGCAGGGCCTTCGCCTGTGTATTCCGTATCTTCCGGATACGGACCAGACAAAGGAGCAGAGAGCTGCCTTTCAGTCAGATGTGGAAAGCGAGACTTTGGGATATACAATGGCACAGATGGTCCGGACGGCTCTTTCCAGAAGTTATGTTCCGGTCCTTGATATATATGTGAAGAGTTCATCTTATCAGAAAGCTTCCAATTATTATTTTCAGCTGAAGAAGCTGCATGCCGGAAGCGCGAAACCTGACACCGGCAAACAGGACGGCAAAAAAGCGGATGATAAAAAGCCGGATGAAAAGAAGGCGGATGATAAGGGAGATGCCCGCATCGGAGACAAAACAGGGACAAAGAAGACGCCGTCTTCCCCCGGGAGCATCCTGGATAAGCTGATGAAAGCTTCGGGTGAAAAGCAGGCTGGCTCAGAAACCGGACAAGCGTCTCAGCAGCCGGAAAGCAGCGGGGATAAGTTTACGGATGTTTTCAGGAAATATCATTCTCTGACGAGCAAGCTCCTTAGCGTGGTCCGGGGCCAGGATGCGGCTGTTCTTAAATTCGTGCAGGGCTGCTACCAGGGCGAACTGCTGTGGGAGCAGGAAAAGGAGACCCTGAGACATCCGAGAGCATTTTTCTTCTTCTTCGGCCCGCCCGGCGTCGGCAAGACCTTCCTGGCAGAGACGGCGTCCCGCGAGATGATGAAGAAGGAAGCTCACATCTACAACATGGCTGAGTATACATCCGCGCAGTCGCATGAAGACCTGATCGGCATCTCCAAGTTCTATAAGGATGCCAGGGAAGGCATATTGTTTAAAGACATCGCGAAGGATCCGGATGGCTTCTTTGTTTTTGATGAGATAGAGAAGGCAAACAAGAACGTGATCCGCCTTTTCCTGCAGATGCTTGGCTCCGGCCGGATGTACAATGTTTTTAAGGAAGAGAACACAGACTTTCGCAACGCGACCGTCATTTTCACATCCAATGCGGCAAAGTCGCTGTACAGTGACATGGACGTAAAGCTTTCAACGCTTCCGCCCAGCGTTCTGATCAGCGCGCTGCGCTCAGAGAAAGATGATAAGGGCGAGCAGATATTCCCCGATGAGATGTGTTCCCGTCTCGCGACTGGCAATACGATCGTCTTTGATCATCTGAGCACCCGGATGCTCAATGATATGGTCAACGACGAGTTCGAGAAGAAGGCGAAGGGTATTGAGGATAAATACGGAATCCATGTGACCTTTACCGATGAGATATCCCAGCTGTTCCTCTACACGCTCGGAAGAATGCTGGATGCCAGAATTGCTACTGTCCAGAGCGGGAACTTCCTCAAAAAGGAGATGTACGACCTGGCCATGCAGATCGAGAACCTTGGGAAGAGCGGCTCGATCCGCAACGTTCGTTATGATATCGACTGGGCATCCTCCGAGGAGGAACTCCGCGGTCTGTTCAAGCGCTCCGGCGGTGATGAGGTCCTGTTCCTTGTCAATGAGGACAGGAGAGAGATCCTGAAATCGCATAAAGGAAGCGAGAAGCTTCATGCTGCCAGCAGTGCTGAGGAAGCTGCCAAGTATCTGAAACGGGATCTTGCCGCGATCTTCGTGGATCCGATCATCGGCAGAAATGCGGATCAGGGTTCACCCATGAGCCTTGCGGATTATGATACGGAAGGCATGCATTTCCTTCACATGATCGAAGAAAAGAACAGCGGCGTCCCTGTATATGTTCTGCAGACAGAGCGCGAGTTTACGGACATCGACCGTTCCGGCTTTATGCAGGAAGGCGTGGATGACATCGTCCGCTTTGAGAAGAATCAGACAGAAAGCTTCTTCCGCCATTTCGACCAGATCATGGAAGAACTCTACATGGACAGGCAGAGGAATGAATTCAGCCGGAAGGGCTGGGTCATTGACTACAGGACCAAGCAGGAGAGCGGCGAAGACGGCGATATTACGATCTATTTCTATGATCTGCGCAAGCGGATGGCTGTCGAGGCGGACAGCCGGGATGCCATCATGTCCGATTATGAGCGCCCGGATGTGAAATTTGATGATGTGATCGGCGCAGAGAATGCGAAGAAGGAACTGAAGTACTTTACGGAGTATCTGAAGAACCCGAAGCATTTCCTGCTCTCTGACGGCAAGCCGCCCAAGGGAGTCCTTCTCTACGGACCGCCCGGAACCGGAAAGACCATGCTGGCCAAGGCAATGGCGGGTGAATCGGAGGTATCCTTCCTTGCCACGAGCGCCACGGAGTTCATGAACAGTCTGGTCGGCGGCAGCGAAAGCAACATCCGCAAGATCTTCGCGACAGCAAGGCAGTACGCTCCCGCGGTCATCTTCATCGATGAGATCGATGCGATCGGCAAACAGCGTACGGGCGACTCCAACAAGGCGCACACAGAGACCATGCTGAACGCGCTGCTGACGGAGATGGATGGATTTTCCTCCAGCGCGAATGTCCGCAGACCGGTACTTGTGATCGCTGCCACAAACTATGGAGTCGGCGCGTATACGCAGGGCATCTCATCGCTGGATGAAGCGCTGCTGCGCAGGTTTGACAATAAGATATACGTTGACCTGCCGAACCGTGATGAGAGAAGGCAGTACCTTGAAAAATTCCTGAAGAAGAGAAAAGCTGAGCAGGTCAGCCAGGATACCATAAACAACATTGCGGACAGGACATTCGGCGACAGTCTTGCAACACTGGAAAATGTGCTGGAGCTTGCGTTCCGGAATGCTTCCCGCGCCGGCAGAAAGGTGACGGACGCCGATCTTCTGACAGCCCTTGAGGACTTCGTTTACGGAGAAAAGCGCGAAATGACCCAGGAGTATTACCGCGAGGTGGCGATCCACGAGACCGGCCACGCTCTGATATCCTACCTGTGCGGCGTCAGACCTTCGTACATCACGATCGAATCCAGAAGCCACTTCGGAGGCTACATGCTTCCTGAGGCGCAGGAGAAGGGCGGCTCCAGAACAAAGGCAGACCTGACCGGAAAGATCCGCATGACGCTGGCAGGACGCGCTTCCGAGATCGTCTTCTTCGGCAAGAATAAGGGCATGAACAGCGGCGCTTCTTCCGATCTCGAGCATGCGACAAGCCTCGCGTTTGCCATGATCAGCACCTACGGCATGATGGACGGACAGTTTGTCGTTCTCTCCCGCGAAGAGATCCTGCGCTCATCTCTGGCAGCAGAGTACGTAGCCCAGGTCAACCAGCTCCTGCAGCAGGAAATGGCTGAGACCATCCGCATGATCGAAGAGAACAAGGCACTTGTGCAGAAGATCGCAGACGAGCTCGTCACGCGGACACACCTCACAGGAGAAGAATTCGAGGCGATCGTGAATAACAGCTGATGCTTGACAGTGTTGTGTTGCCTGTCTGGTTTTTGCGAAGAGGCGTGCAGGCACTGGATGAGGCGAGACGGCAGGCGCTGGATGAGGCGAGGTGGCAGGCCGCTGGATGAGGCGAGGCGGCAGGCCGCTGGATGAGGCGAGGCGGCAGGCCGCAAATGGGCGAAATAGCAGGATGCGGCCTGCGAACAAAGTAAAGAAAGCAGAATGCTGCAGGCCGCAAATGGGCGAAATAGCAGGATGCGGCCTGCGAACAAAGCATAGAGAGCGGAATGAGGCAGGCCGCAAATGGGCTTAATAGCAGGATGCGGCCTGCGAACGGAGCATAGAGAGCGGAATGCGGCAGGCCGCAAATGGGCGAAATAGTAGGATGCGGCCTGCGAACAGAGCAAAGAAAGCAGAATGCTGCAGGCCGCAAATGGGCGAAATAGCAGGATGCGGCCTGCGGACGGAGCAAAGAAAGCGGAATGCGGCAGGCCGCAAATGGATGATTAAGCAAGATGCGGCCTGCGGACGGAGCAAAGAAAGCAGAATGCTGCAGGCCGCAAATGGGCTAAATAGCAGGATGCGGCCTGTAAACAGAGCAAAGAAAGCGGAATGCTGCAGGCCGCAAATGGGCTAAATAGCAGGATGCGGCCTGTAAACAGAGCAAAGAAAGCGGAATGCTGCAGGCCGCAAATGCAGGAATAAGTGTGCTGCGTCCGCCAGATCGCAGGAAGAGTATATAGTTTGTTATACAAAGAGGGTAAAAGAGGGTATCTGATGAGAAAATTAACAAAGATTGAAAAGAAAGCAGCGCTGGCTGTCCTCGCTATGGCTGCAGGTACTGCGGGTGCTGGAATAGCTCTTTTGAAAAAGCATACAAAGTACATCCTGCAGAAGGCAGCATCCACATTCAGACCTGAAGATGAAGAGGCTGAGGGAATTAACGGGGATAACGGGGATGATACTGATACTTTTGCGCCGAAGGACAAGGAAGCAGATGATCCGTTTACGGTCAGATAGCTTGCGTGCTGCTTAATTTCTTGTTGACATTCGATAGACAGTGTGGTAGTTTAGTTAAAGTATTTAACAGGAAGCAGAGTATCCGCTCTCACCCAGGCACAATTGCGTGACCCGTGGTCCATACGTTTATCTCAGCCGTAAGGCTGTTGTTTTGCATGTATGAGTGGATAACTGTGTTATCCACTTTTTTAGTGGTATCATTTACATCAGGATTGGGAGGTGTACAACAATTAGCGAGTTAATGATCAACGAACAGATCCGTGACAGGGAAGTAAGATTGATTGGTGAGCACGGAGAACAGCTGGGTATCATGTCCGCAAAGGATGCGCTGAAGCTTGCGCGTGACGCGGAGCTTGACCTTGTTAAAGTTGCGCCGGCAGCGAAACCGCCGGTGTGTAAGATCATCGATTATGGCAAATATCGTTACGAGATGATTCGTAAAGAGAAAGAAGCCAGGAAGAAACAGAAGACGATCGAGGTCAAGGAAGTAAGACTTTCGCCAAACATTGATGTAAACGATCTGAACACTAAGACAGCCAATGCCAGAAAGTTCCTTGAAAAAGGGAACAAGGTGAAGATAACACTTCGCTTCCGCGGACGTGAAATGGCGCATATGCAGGCCAGCAGGCATATCCTTGAGGAACTTGCCGAGGCCCTGAGTGATGTGGCCGCGATCGACAAGCCCATCAAACAGGAAGGACGCAGCCTGACGATCTTTCTGTCCGCAAAACGTTAAATGGAATTCATACAATAAGGAGGAACATGATCATGCCCAAGATGAAAACCAGCAGAGCAGCTGCTAAGCGTTTCAGCAAGACCGGTACAGGTCTGCTTAAGAGAAATAAAGCTTACAAGAGCCATATTCTGACCAAGAAGTCCACCAAGAGAAAGAGAAATCTGAGAAAATCCACGATCACGGATCCGACAAATGCTCAGAACATGAAGAAGATTTTGCCGTACATTTAATCGGCAGGAAGTCGAAGGAGGGAACAGAAAATGGCAAGAATTA
Source organism: uncultured Lachnospiraceae bacterium (assembly GCA_902803065.1). Taxonomy (GTDB): domain Bacteria; phylum Bacillota; class Clostridia; order Lachnospirales; family Lachnospiraceae; genus Merdiplasma. The sequence continues at coordinate 8,346 of CADCOP010000196.1, forward strand.
AAGGCGGTCTGAACGCTAAAAAGAAACATAATCGCGTATTAAAGCTGGCAAAAGGCTACAGAGGAGCCAGATCAAAACAGTATAGAATTGCTAAGCAGTCTGTTATGCGTGCTCTTGCATCCGCATATGCAGGAAGAAAGCAGAAGAAGCGTCAGTACAGACAGCTGTGGATCGCTCGTATCAATGCCGGCGCCCGCGCTAACGGCATCTCCTACAGCCAGATGATGCACGGCCTGAAGATGGCAGGCGTTGAACTCAACAGAAAGGTCCTTGCTGACATGGCAGTGACAGATGCTGAGGGATTTGCAACACTTGCAGAGCTCGCAAAGAGCAAACTGGCATAATCATATATACACTGTTATATGAATGTTCACAGACCTCTGCGTTCCGGA